>JBBKXC010000180.1:0-9549 GCA_037969275.1 Bdellovibrionales bacterium
ACTTTTGCGTATCATGTCAGCGGTGAATACGCCATGCTCAAAGCGGCTGCTGAAAAAGGCTGGCTCAATTACGAAGACACCCTCATGGAGCAAATGATGTGCTTCAAACGCGCAGGAGCATGCGGAATTCTGACCTATGCAGCGTTGGACATCGTTAAAGAACTCGAAAAATAGAATATAAATACCTGAAAAAAAGCTCATATTTTATTAAATCATTTGTGCTAATATTGCCTAGAGCTAATCAATAAAAACTAGGCACATGGTAGACGATAAAAGTCTCAAAAATCAACGGGATCAATTTCTGGCATTTTCATTTGCCTCGGCGGATCTTTTTATCGAAGTTTCGGATGACGAAACTATTATCTATGCCCTCGGCGCCGCCAAGGGCATCATTGGCGTTGGCGACAAAAGTCTTGTTGGACGCAACTGGCTTGACCTTTTCTCCCCGATTGATCGCCCCGTACTGCGCAATCTGTATAAAAAAGCAAAGCCTGTACTTCGGTGCGGCCCTATTCTAGTCACCATGAACAAAGAGATTAGTGATGGCAAAAAAGCCGTCGTCACTGGCATAAAAATGCCAGGAAGTGAAAAATTCTACATCACTGTCGGGCATAGCAATATGATGATGGCCCGCATTGGAGAGAACATTCGCAAAGCCAATGAAACAACCATCCTTAACAGGGAGGATTTCATGGACGCGGCTATGGATGCCCTGAATGTAGCAAAATCTTTGGGGCAAGATGTAGATATCACCTTATTTGATGTCGGCGCTACACCAGCAGATATTCAGCGCCTTGGGCCAGAAGCCTGGAAGGCATTCACAGATTCCATTAGTGACCTCCTCCTCACCAAATCCGCCGACGGTCAAACCGCCGCGATGATAGCCGAGGGGCGCTACAGCATTGTACATGACAAGAATGTCGATCCAGACGCATTGCTGGATCAAATTAAAGAACTCTCAATCGAACAGGACCCAGATGGCGCGGGATTTGATATTCAGGTAAAAACAGTTACATCCGATCTATCCGAGATATCCGAGCGCGATGCCTCACGTGCGCTGCTCTATACCATCCACGAGTTTGAGCGCAAAGGAACTGAACTCACAATAGAAACTCTTAATTCTGGGCTTAAAGCCTATGTAAGCGCCAATGCGCAGCGCATGAAAGAATTTCAGAACATCATTGAGCGCACAAATTTCAATTTATACTTTCAGCCAATCGTCAATCTAAAGACATTAGAAGCTTCACATTACGAGATTCTGTGCCGTTTTGAAGAAGGCGACACACAGGAATGGATTATGTTCGGTGAGGATGTGGGCATGGCTTCAGAATTTGATTTAGCTATGTGTGAGCGCGCGATTAGTTACATCAGGTATAAAGCTGGCAACACTAAAGCCCGCTTTTCCGTCAATCTTTCCGGCCAGTCCATTCAAAATGAGGGCTTCAATGAAAAGCTCAAAGATATGCTCGAAACAAACAGTAACCACCTTAAGAACCGCATTATGTTCGAAATAACGGAATCCGCACATATCAAAGATTTGGAGATGGTTGGAAAATTTGTTCTCGATCTAAAGAAGATGGGCTTTCAAGTTGCGCTTGATGATTTTGGGGCGGGCTCTGCGTCTTTCCAGTATTTACAAGAGCTAGAGGTTGACCACCTTAAAATAGATGGGAAATACACACGTAAAATCCTCTCCTCACAACGCGACCTTGCGATGATTAAAAACCTGACACAAATGTGCAAAGACCTAGATATCAAAGTCGTTGCGGAGTTTGTCGAAGATAAAGAACAAATGATCCTACTCAAGCAACTCGGTGTTGATTATGGTCAAGGCTATTTATTCGGTAAACCCATATCTAAGCCGGACTATCTTCCAAATGATGAATTAAAAAACCTGTGAACCTGTTAAAAACCCACAGATCATAGATATCTTGGCTTGAACAATTGATGAAAAAAGCACACAATAACAAGTGTGAAGCATAGGTCTTCTCAACATTATCTATAAATTTATCTGCGTATTTAAATCAGTATTAACCCGCTTTCATCATGATAACCTCTCACATGATGTTTTATAATAACAGGGCGCACCTTATACGATGAAACTTGTCGGTCTCTTACTAGTTTTTGTTTGCACATTTGGCGGACTCCTTATTGCGATGCACTTCGATTTCCCGAAGTTTATGGCTCTAATAATGATGATTCTTGCCGCGTTGCCGGGCGAATTTGTTATTATCTTTGGTTGTGCAGTTGCCGCGTTCCTGACCGCAAATGACAGCTCTACGATTAAAGGTACAATGAAATATATGAGTGCGCTCGTTAAGCCGCACGCCTACAGCAAAGCCGATTATATCGAGCTATTAAGCATGCTCTATATTGTCTTCAAGCTCGCACGCACCAAAGGTTGGCTCGCACTTGAGCAACACATTGAAAACCCACATGAGAGCGAGCTTTTTAGCCGCTTCCACGGCTTCCAGCACAATCACCACGCCAGCGTATTCTTTTGTGATTACCTGCGCATTATCTCACTGGGCAATGAAAATGCCTTTGAGATCGAGGCGCTTATGGACATGGAGATTGAAAATCTGGAGCACCATGAAAACCACCCCGGACACGCGGTACAAACCATGGCCGATGGTATCCCTGCCCTTGGTATTGTTGCTGCGGTTTTGGGAGTTATCAAAACAATGGCCTCTATTTCCGAACCGCCTGAAGTTCTTGGTAAAATGATCGGCGGAGCGCTTGTTGGTACATTCCTCGGGGTTTGGATGTCCTACGGCATGGTTGCCCCTATTGCGGGAGCTATGACGGCGAAGGCTCACACAGAGGTTATGTATTACAAATGTATGAAGGTTGCTGTGATTGCCTTTTTGAATGGCGCCGCGCCGCAGGTTGCCGTTGAATTTGCCCGTAAGTTCCTTCCGCATGACGTCCAGCCTGCATTCCTAGAGCTTGAGGAAATCCTGAACGAACTGCCACCACCGAGCTAACGGAAAAAATAATGGCCGAAGAAGAAGCTACAGAACAGCCGATAATTATTAAAAAAATTAAAAAGGGCGGCGGTCATCACGGCGGCGCTTGGAAAGTGGCTTATGCTGACTTCGTGACGGCTATGATGGCGTTCTTTCTATTGCTATGGCTTTTGAACGTGACGACGGATGAGCAAAAAAATGCGATTTCCAATTACTTTGACCCCACTCACCCTAAAGTCTCACAAAGCGAAAGCGGCGCTGGGGGGATATTGGGGGGCTTAAGCATGTCACCTAAAGGAGCCATGGCTACGAACGCACAGCCAATAGCGACGCCTAAGCCATCCTCTCATACGATGCGTGGAAATACCGTCAATAAAAAAGAAGAGGCCGCAAAAAACAAAAAGAGAAAAGAAGAGGAGCGCAAATTCAAAAAGGTTGAAGATGCTCTCAAGAAAAAAATCGAGCAATCGCCAGAGCTGAAAGGCCTGATGAAAAACCTCATGATCGATATGACCCCCGAAGGTCTTCGCATACAAATCATCGACCGCGATGGCGAACCCATGTTCCCAAGCGGCTCGGCGCAGATGTATCAAAAAACTCGTAACCTCCTAACGGCCATTACCACCGTAATTTCACCGCTCGAAAATGAGATTTCCGTGCGCGGCCATACCGATAGTGCGCCGTACGGCCCCGGTGCCGATTACACCAACTGGGAACTTTCCTCCGACAGAGCAAATGCCAGTCGCCGCGTAATACTCGAGGCCGATATGCCGACCGAGCGGCTGAACAATGTCATGGGCAAAGCTGACACCGAACTTCTGATAGCGGACGATCCGAGAGACGCTAGAAACCGCCGTATAACACTCATCTTGCTCAAGGAGGAGCTTACCAATCCGGAAGCTTATGAAGACCTTGTTGATGACGATGAAGAGGCTGGCGATGACGAGTATGATGTTGAAGATACGCCAAAAATTCCAATTGGCACGTTCCGCAAAACACCGGGCAAGGTTGAGTTTCCGTAGCGCTAGAACAACGCAACAATTAAAAGCGTTAGCACGCCACCAAAAAGCATTATAAAGGGCTGATCCCAAGTGTGGGGAGATTTAGCTTCAGCCAATGTAAGCAGTGGTGGCAAGATGACAAAGAATATCCAGTATTGGACTGCGGATAATGAATGCCCCGCCAGATATACGCCCACATAACCAGAAAGAAGTACACAAAAGCTCCCCATATAGCTTCTTTCATATATACGATCCACGAAAAGAGCTTTGGTTTTGTATTTAACCCGGCCAAAGCGAACTCCCACAGGCTCAGCTAAAGAATCCCCAATGCTTGAGACAAATAGTGTCATGACAATAAGATTTGAATAGCTGTAAAAATCAAGCAGCCACATCATAATGACCATGACTATATAAGCTGCTATAGTCTGCGTTGAAAACCACAGCAATGTATAGGGGCGATCTTCTGGCCTGTCTATTGCCAAAAATGCAGTTCTAAGAAAAACCGAACGCTTACGACAAAAATCGCAATAGCTTCCCATCCATAACAAAAAGACGGCCATATTTATGACGCCCGTAAGATGCGTCCCTTCATAAGAATAGAAAATATGAACTAAATAGGCGCTCATCATCACAAAAAAGGCGAGCGCTTTACGTGTATAATTAACCTTAATATCAAATGTCCGGACAGCCAGGCCAAGCGCATAAGCGCCCAATTGCAAAGACGCAAATATAATAATTTGCGCAATGACAAAATCCGGCATTAATCAAACTTATTATTTTTCGGGAAACCGTTCGGAGGCAAACGCCCTGCGCTCGCGCGCTTACCTATCCAAGGCGTTATATCTTCAACGAGCGTTGTACCGGCGCCGTATTTGAACTCAAGCCCATGCGCCACTGTAAAGGATTTAGCATCCGCCAATCCGCCATCTTTGAATTTTTGTAGGATAACACCTTTGCCGCGCGCCATTTCAGGCAGCTCGTCCATTGCAAAAACCAACATCTTACGATTTTTCCCAATGACGGCCATTTGGTCATGCGCAGAATCAATGTATTTACACAGCATTGCTTCGACTTTGCCGCTCACATTCAAAATCTGCTTACCACTCTTGGTTTGCGCCAGAACATCTTCAGCCTTAACAATAAAGCCGCGGCCATCTGTAGAAGCCACAAGCAATTTGCCAGCAGCAGCATACAGCATAACTTCTGAAATATCAGATTCGTTCGGTAGATCAACCATGAGCCTTACTGGCTCACCAAAGCCACGACCCGCCGGTAACTTATCACAGCCAAGCGTATAGAAACGGCCATTAGTTCCAAATACAAGAAGCTTATCGGTTGTCTGCGCCTCAATTACAAAACGGGCACGATCACCGTCTTTGTATTTAATATCGCCAGCATTTTGATTGTGCCCCTTCATGGCTTTGATCCAGCCTTTATCGGAGCATACAATTGTTACGGGCTCTTTCTCAATCATCGCAACATCAAGATCAATCGTCATCGGCTTCGGCGCAGATGCAATCACAGTGCGGCGCGCCCCTAAAACAGTGTCTTCGCCAAATTCTTTCTTAATAGCAGCAATTTGTTTTTTAATGCGAGTCCATTGGCGGGTTTCTGAATTTATCAACTTATCTAATTCATCGCGCTCAGCAGAAAGCTTATCATGCTCCCCTCTGATTTCCATTTCCTCCATTTTATGGAGGCGGCGCAAACGCAAGTTGAGTATAGCTTCCGCTTGGTTATCCGTAAGCTTGAACGATTTCATGAGGTTCATCTTCGGTTCATCTTCGAAGCGAATGATCCGTATGACTTCATCAATATTGAGGTAAACAATAAGATAGCCTTCCAGCACTTCGATGCGTGCAAGCACCTTAGCAAGGCGGTGGCTAGAGCGGCGAACCAAAACTTCTTTTTGATGCACCATCCATGCTTGAAGTACTTCCTTCAAATTCATGACCCGTGGCGTAACCCCGCCATCCAGTACATTCAGGTTCAAATTAAAACGGCTCTCGAGGTCACTGCTGCGATAAAGTGCTTCCATCAAAAGCTCAGGCTCTACATTGCGGCTCTTCGGCACCAGGACTAGGCGGATATCTTCGGCAGATTCATCACGCACATCCTCAAGCATCGGCACTTTGCGCTCATTAATCAGATCGGCAATGCGCTCTATAAGCTTTGATTTTTGTACTTGATAGGGAATTTCTGTGACAATAATCTGGTATTGTCCTTGTTTAAGCTCTTCTTTTTCCCATTTGGCGCGCATACGAAATGCGCCGCGGCCTGTGCGATATGCCTCCACAACATCACTATGGTTTTCAACCAGTGTTCCGCCTGTAGGGAAATCAGGGCCTTTCACAATCGCGGCAAGCTCTTCTATGCTGGTTTCCTTTTCCAACATAAGCTCCATCGCTTCGCAAAGCTCGGCAACATTATGCGGCGGAATATTTGTGGCCATTCCTACAGCAATACCGCTAGAGCCATTAGCCAGCAAATTAGGAAATCCGCCCGGCAGAACAACAGGCTCGCTCTCGGAATTATCATAGGTAGGACGAAAATCAACAGCATCCTCTTCAATGCCCTCAAGCAACAGGAGTGCTACGCGCGTCAAGCGCGCCTCTGTATACCGCATAGCTGCCGCGTTATCGCCATCAATGTTACCAAAGTTACCCTGACCATCAACCAGCGGATAACGCTGCGCGAAATCCTGCGCAAGGCGAACCATCGCATCATAAACGGCTGTATCGCCATGTGGGTGAAATTTACCGATGACATCACCAACAACGCGCGCAGATTTTTTCGGCGGTGAGTCGGGATTAAGCTTGAGCTGATACATCGCATACATAAGGCGGCGGTGCACAGGCTTTAAACCATCGCGCACATCAGGAAGCGAGCGGCTCATAATGGTGGAGAGCGCATAGGAAAGATACCGCTCGGATAGGATATCCGTGAACGGCTGGTCTATAATATGCTGATCTTCTACAATGCTATTTTTGCTCATCACTACCTAGATATAAGGCTGAGGGCAGCCGCGCAAGCCCCTAATTCGCGCTATCAGCAACAAAATGATCTTTTCTTGCTTCTGATTTTTGCATAAAGCGCTCAGAAAAACGTAAACGTGCCTCGGGCAAGCCTTTCGTATGTTGTGCAAAAGCCCAGTGCTCAAGAAAATATCCGGTCATTTTGAGCCCGAGAATTATATCCGCTTCCTCCACGGCTCCGTTTTCTGGTTTTAGAAATCCAGGGAGCGCTAATAGCTTATCCTTATAAGGTTCGCCCGCTGCGTAGCTGACGGCTCGGCCTGTTTTTGGTGAGATATAAGCCAGAGTTGAATTATCGCCGCCGCCTGCGCAACTGCTAAAATCAAGCGAAAAGCCCAGCTCTCGTAAAAATGCAATCTCCCACATAACATAGGCGGCAGCCCATATATCCTGATCAAGTGTATCAAAAAGCGCAATCAAGCCATGAAAGAGACCTGGATGCCCCTCGCGTTCAGGCAAAGCGGCATCGCATAAGGCGCAAGCGGATTGTAACGCAGCGAGCTTTAAGGGATCGGCCATGTATAGAGGCCCATAACTTTTCAAAGGCCCGAGCGTATAAGAGCCCAAGCCATCAGACACACGTGCCTGCCACTGCGCGTCAACCAAATTGCCGGGCTCGACAGTCCCGCGCATTTTTGAAGAGCGCGCACCGCGCACATATCCAGCGTGGCGACCATTATTCTCGGTTAGCAGCGAGACAATCGCTCCATTCTCGCCATGCCCGCGCACAGAGAGCACAATTCCTTGATCTTCCCATTGTTCCATGAGTATAGAATAGAGATAAAATACTGATCTCGCTAGCCATGAGGAATAATATGGAACAATCATACACAAACAAGCAAAACGGCATTACCATCAAAAAAGTCGGCGTTGCTGGTATCGGAGCCATTGGGGCTACCGTTTGCGCTGCATTAAAAGAAGGGATCCGCGGATATGAACTCACGGCCATTTCTGATGTTATTGATAATAAGAAATGGAATGTTCCAAACATCAGCTTTGAAGAAATGGCGCAAAAATGTGACCTCATTATCGAGTGCCTACCGCCGCAAATTGTTCCGATGCTAGCCGAGCCCGTCTTAAAGGCTAATAAAGACCTCTTTATAATTTCATCATGCGCCCTGCTCATGTTTCCACAAATATTAAAATGGCATGACTTGTCCACAGGTCGCATTATCGTTCCATCTGGCGCGCTTATAGGTCTTGATGGCGTGAATGGGTTGCGGGAAATGGGCATTCAAAGTGCAAAAATTGTTTCAACTAAACCGCCAATGGGTTTTTCCACAGCCCCCCATGTGGATAAAAACGGCATTGATTTGGCCGCTATTAAGGTACCGACCTTGTTGTTTTCAGGCAATGCTCTTGAGGCCGCGAAAGGCTTTCCGGCAAACGTTAATGTCGCGGCCACCCTATCTTTGGCTGGGATCGGAGCGGAAGCCACGCAAGTTGAAGTCTGGGCGGATCCTCATACCGAGTTCAACTCTCACGAAATCATTGTTGAGAGCGCCTTTAGCCGGATCAACGCCAAAGTGCAAAATAGACCCGACCCAGCTAATCCGAAGACAAGTGTGCTAGCGGCACGTAGCATTATTGCAACATTGCGCGGGTTCACTGACCCGTTTGCTGTGCTATAATCATTTAAAGCAAAGGAACAATTAATATGATACCCGCCAAACATTTTTACATGATCCGCCACGGCGAGACAGAAGCCAACGCCGCTCAAATAATGGCTGGCTGGACAGACTCCCCATTAACCGAACTCGGCAGACAACAGGCGCGAAATACGCAGGCCGTATTTAAAAATTTGGAGGTAAAGCCCAAGGCTATATTTCACTCTAATCTTTCGCGTGCGCGCGAGACAGCGCAAATTATCAACGAAGTGTTGGATTTGGACATGTACGAGGATGAGGGGCTCGCCGAAATTAATGCGGGTGACATGGAAGGCAAACCCTATGAGATGGTACGCGCGCTCTTTGATGGATGGCCGATCATTCCCAATGGCGAACATCCCCAAACGTTTTTTGATCGTATCAAGGCTGCTAAGATTAAAGCCATGAACCAATTTGATGGCCCCGTGCTTATTGTATGTCATGGCGGTGTTATGCGCGCCTTCGGTGAGCTTTACGGCGTGTCCGTCCCAGGGCGGTTTAAAAATGCCCATTTACATGATTTCAGACCCCTGCAAGAAAATGAGAAAAAGGAGACCTCTCAATTTCCATGGGATGTTTATCATTATGATATTTGCAATATTTCCGGCTCGGTTATAAAAGAGATCACGGATATATATTCTGGAAAAGACTACGAGGCAGCTTGAATAGCATCATAAATTTTCAAGGCCTGCGCTGTTTCCAAAACATCATGCACCCGAAAAATATTCACCCCTTGAGAGCGCGCCCAGATCACGCTGGAGAGTGACCCAGCCTGACGCAATTCTGGCGGTTCACCTTTAGATGCCTCCGCTATAAAACGCTTACGCGATGTCCCGATAAGGATTTCGCACCCTAGAGACTGAAATTTCCTGATATTACGGAGCAATAGCAAATTATG
>JBBKXC010000181.1:0-4112 GCA_037969275.1 Bdellovibrionales bacterium
ATCTAGATCAAGACCAATCTCTGCGGCCTCTTTTTGTACAAATGCCCGCACGTCAAAATGCTGAGCCACAAGAGCCTTGGCTTGCTCGACGGTATAGTCGGCTGTTTGAATGGATGAAAAGTCACCACGCTGGATGCTCTGTGCCGCGATATTAAAATTTTGATTGGACATGACAAAATACCTCAAAAATGAAAAAATGACCCTAACAAAGCCCACGGCATATGTCAACGCGTTATGTCAATGGTGCTGGCGTTTGTCTTTTCCCAGAAATTCGCTATATCTATCATTATGGATGTAGTCGAAGCCTCTTTAGCCGCCGTTGAATTTGAACGCCTTTCAGGAAAGGGCGATGAATCGCGCCCATTCCGTATAGAATCCGAGTTCACCCCCGCCGGAGACCAGCCCAAAGCCATCGAAAATCTCTGCGAGGGATTGAGGCAAGGGCTAACCGATATGACACTGCTCGGCGTGACAGGCTCGGGCAAGACCTTCACCATGGCGCATGTTATACAGGAAATGCAGCGCCCCGCTCTAATTTTAGCGCCCAATAAAACGCTGGCGGCGCAGCTTTACGGCGAGTTCAAAACCTTCTTCCCCGATAATGCGGTGGAATATTTCGTCAGCTATTACGATTACTATCAGCCCGAAGCCTACGTCCCCCGCTCCGATACCTTCATCGAGAAAGACAGCTCTATTAACGAGCAGATCGACCGGATGCGCCACGCCGCCACGCGCAGCCTGTTCGAGCGCAAGGATGTGATTATCGTCGCCTCGGTCTCATGCATTTACGGTATTGGCTCTAAGGAAGATTACCTCGCCATGCGATTTGATCTCTCTAAAGAAGACCGCATTGATCGCCAAGAACTTATCGGCCGCCTCATTACCTTGCAATATAAGCGCAACGACATCGCCTTCGAGCGCGGGACATTTCGCGTACGCGGCGATACGGTCGAGCTGTTCCCCTCCCACATGGAAGACCGCGCTTGGCGCTTTTCGCTCTTTGGGGACGAGCTGGAAAAAATCACGGAGTTCGATCCGCTGACGGGTGAGAAATACGGCGATCTGGAGGGCGTGCGGATTTACGCGAACTCGCACTACATCACCCCCGGCCCAACGATGCAGCAAGCGATCAAACAGATTAAAGCTGACCTCAAAATCCGTGTGCCGCAATTCGAAGAAGAAAATAAATTGTTAGAAGCGCAGCGCATTTCCCAGCGCACCCAATTCGATATCGAGATGCTGAGCGCCACAGGCATTTGCCCCGGCATTGAAAATTATTCACGCTACCTCACTGGCCGCGCGCCGGGTCAAGCGCCGCCGACTTTGATCGAATATTTACCCGATGATGCGATCATGTTTCTGGATGAAAGCCATGTCATGCTGCCCCAATTGCGCGCGATGTATAATGGTGACTTTAAACGTAAATCTACGTTGGTTGATTTCGGCTTTCGCCTTCCGGCTGCGCTCGATAACCGCCCGCTGAAATTCGAGGAATGGCAAGCCATTCGCGGCCAGACAATTTTCGTTTCCGCAACACCGAGCCCTTGGGAGATCGAGCAATCCGGCGGCATTACAGCTGAGCAAGTTGTACGCCCGACCGGCCTTATTGACCCGCCTGTAGAAATTCGCCCGACGAAAAATCAGGTCGATGACATGATGCACGAAGCAAAAATTGTGATCGAACAAGGAGGCAGATTGCTGGTCACCACGCTCACCAAAAAGATGGCAGAAGACCTCACGGAATATCTGAACGATAACGGCATCGCCGTGCGCTATATCCACTCCGATGTAGACACGCTGGAGCGGATCGAAATTATGCAGGATTTACGGCGCGGCGCCTTTGATGTGCTGGTCGGGATTAATTTGCTGCGTGAGGGGATCGACATCCCCGAATGTATGCGCGTGATGATCTTGGACGCGGATAAGGAGGGATTTTTGCGCTCCAAAACTTCGCTCATCCAGACCATCGGCAGAGCGGCGCGGAACATTGATGGCAAGGCGATTTTATACGCTGATCGCATCACGGATTCCATGCAATATGCGATTGACGAAACCTCGCGCCGCCGCGCCCGTCAGGTTGAATATAACAAGGAACACGGCATCACGCCGCACAGCATCCGCAAAAACCTCACCAGCATTCTGGACAGCGTCTTCGAGCGCGCCGATCACATCACTATTCCCAAAGGCCAAAGCCTCCACGACAGCGCCGAGCAAGAAGAATTCATGGCCAATCCGGCGAAGCTCAAAAAGCACATAGAAAAGCTAAAAGCCCAAATGCAAAAAGCCGCAAGCAACCTAGAATTCGAAACCGCTGCGAGCTTACGGGATAAAATTAAGCGGTTGGAGAATGGGGAGTTGGGGTTGTAAATAATATTATCCACAACCATGGGCAACAAATTTTCTCTTTTTGTTTACACCACGTTCTGAAATGTTCTATGTTTTCAATGTTTCGCCTATCAAAGGGGAACAAAATGACAACTTGCTTTACAAAAGGAGTTAAATTATGAGCGAGTCTAAAATAGAAATTAAAATCGGTGAGTTCTCTTTTTCTGGAATGGGATCAGAAGAGTGGTTAGCAAAACGTTTAGATCAAATAATGGAACGTGCTGAAAGCTTGATTAATTTGGGGGCTTCATTTGATAAACATATCGAGCCCTCCGCAAACCAAAATTGCCAAGAAGGAATTGGAGAACAGCCTAAAACAGAGGCTCCTTTAGCGCAACTATCTACCAACACCATTGCGAGCAGGTTTCAGGCGAAGACCTGTAAAGATTTAGCTTTTTGCGCCATTTTGCATTTACATTTTTTTCTACATAAACAGAGCTTTTCTTACGATGAAATACGCTCGGAAATGAAGACGGCGAAGTCGTTCTATAAGACATCTATGAAAGGTGGAAACTTTCAAGCTGCTTTAGATGGCCTAGTAAAAGATAGAAAAATTAATGAATGCGGTTCCAAACAGTACGCATTATGCGCCCCCGTAATTTCTGAAATGGAAGCTCAACTTGCTGCCGCTTAAAGAATTTAAAGGACAGGTTCATCGCCAAGATATTACACGCTGCGATGTATTATTGTTAGCTATAGCTGGCTTAGGTGGTGGCCCTGTCCCTATAAAAGAAGCACGTGATTATTTAAAACTGGGTGGATATAGCATCCCCAAAAAATGGAATCTGTCTGAAATTTTATCTAGTAGCAAAGGACGGGCCATTAAAGTGCCTGAGGGTTGGGAATTAACGATGCTTGGCTACAATAGTTTAAGAGATTTGGGTGTTGATATACTGGATAAGAGTGAAAACCTAGAACAGCAGGACGACTCAAGCCTTACAAATCATGTCGGCATACACCCGAAGATTTTATTTAAATGTAATCCATTATTTTCACATGGAAATTATGTTGAAGCGGTAGAAAAAAGTTTTAAGGTTGTTCGTGATCGCCTGCGTTTCTTAACAGGTTATGAGACTGGTTCGGAAGCCTTTGGTAAAGGTAAACTATATATACGTGGTGCAGCAGCTTCTCATGTTGATTTTGATTTCAATGAAGGTGTTAAATTTCTAACGATGGCTATAGATAAGTTTAGAAATGAGAAAAGCCACACTTCTGATGGAAATATTGATGACCCTGTTAGAGCGCAGCAATATTTGATGCTAAGTAGTCTTGCAATGTATTTATTAGATGGTGCAGAAATCAAAAAATGAACATCACCCCCCGCACACAAATTCTTTTGATCGCTGGTATTATGCTGGCGGCTTATGTTGCGTTTTTGGGGGTGTTTTATTTTGTCGGGGCGCAGCAATAGGATTTGACGCATAGGCGCGCTAAACAGAGAGCGTAGTCATTGCGCCCGACAAGCCCGACAAGAAGGGCGCCTTGATGACGCTCTTTTTTCGTCTTAACGGGGTGAATTTGTTTTGCCGTTACATTTGGGGCAAACGGGCGTATCAACCGGCATCGCCGCGCCGCAAACAGTGCATGTCATCATGGTGCTCATTTTTCAAAACTCCTTGTTTATGCAGAGCTAACACGCCAGCATAAAAGAGGTTCCAGCCTTAAAAGTAAGTGCGCTCCACCCACTCTTCGAATTTGGCCATGCGCTCTGCGCGGGATATATTGAA
>JBBKXC010000182.1:0-5565 GCA_037969275.1 Bdellovibrionales bacterium
ACCCCATGAGCATGTTTGCCAAGCCCAAGACCGAAGAAGAAGCCCCCGTTGCGCCGCCTGTGCAGCAACCACCACCCGCAGCGCCACCACCGCCAGCCGCACCTCCAGCGGAAGCACCACCGCCGCCAGCGGCACCCCCGGAAGCGCCACCCCAAACCCAAGAGGGCGGAGGCGGAGGGCCGATGTCGTTCTTTAAGTCCCCACCAAAAGAAGAGGGCGGAGAATAAAAATCTTGAAGATTTTCTCCCAACTGCGCTACTAATAAGTATGAATAGACCTCAAATGGAAATCCCTGATGGCCGCCAGTAAAATACTTGCCGCATGCCTGATGCTTGCCTCACAGACTTATTCCATCCCGCCAGCTGTACTGGTCGGGATTTATAAGGCCGAGGGCGGTAAGGTTGGCCAAGAGGTTAAAAACAAGAATGGCAGCTATGATCTTGGCCCCATGCAAATCAACACCATCTGGCTTCCCGAGCTTGCCAAAGAATGGGGCGTGAGCGAAAGCACCGCGCGTAAATGGGTGCGCGATGATGCTTGCCTCAACACAAATGTTTCGGCTTGGATATTAAACCAGCACTACAAAGAAACAAAAAGCATGGCGCAAGCTATCGCGTATTACAATTCGCGTACGCCGGTTCATGGAGAAAAGTACCAAAAACGCGTCATTGGCATCATGAAAGATAACGGTTTAGTAAAAAATCACCGTTAATCCCTTATTTTAGTTGCTGATAATATCTGTATAACCTCAAGTCGCGACTTGCCGAGACTCTTTTCAGCCTTTAATCTTGATTCGATAATCAGTTTACAATAGTAATACTATTATGGTTTTTTGTTTTTAAGGTTGGGTTGTATGCTACGTCTTTCTTCAACAGCACTTTTAATTGCCTCTTTGGGGCTTATGGTCGGCTGCGAAACAGCGCAGGTCGCTTTCAGCGGAGATTCTCCGCAGTTGGTTGCCGCGCCTGATAGCGTTTCCGCTATGCTTGCCGATGCCGCAGACCGCGCGGCCACATCACTCGAAACACTCGCCGCCGTTGAATATGCGCGCGCACCGGGTGTTGCTGTGGCGACAATCGGTAATGCACCGCCGGAGCTGCGCCGCTCTATTACAGTTAACTGGGTTGGCCCGGTCGAACCTATTGCAAAGACACTTGCTGATCGCGCCGGATATAACTTTTTGGCTATCGGCAACCTTCCTGCAATTCCGATTGTTGTCTCCCTTGATGTTCAAAACCGTCCAATTGTTGAAGTCCTAAGAGACCTTGGTCTACAGCTCGGCATGCGCGCAGATATTAAAGTTGATGCAGAGCGCCGCGTTGTTGAAATACATTATGCGCCTGTTACCGGTGTTACTGGCGGATAGAGCAGAGAATTAATGAAACGTCTTAGTAAAAGCTTATATACCTTTCTTGTGCTGATGGCCTTTTCCGCGCCAATCATTGCGCCGTCACCAAGCTTTGCACAAATTGTTAAAGGTGACGAAGCGCTAGATGAAACCGCGCCGCCGCCCACACTTCAAGAGCTTCAAAATAGAAAACCCTCGAAGGATTACTACGCGAAAAAGGACGGTCTACCTTTTGATATCCGTAAAGACGCTATCCGCGAGGCCGCTTTGTCTTATGGCGCGCGCGCAGGACTTTCTCGCCGTATCTTCCAAATTCGCCAGGAGCTCGAGTTTCGCGCACGCTCTCTCGATAAGGTTTTTGATTTCTCCAGATTACTTATTCCCGCGCCATCCGGCCTTTTGATTGAACCGCCGATCGTATCTAGCGGCGACAACGCCATGATTATCGAGACCAGCGGCCAGCAAGCGGCTGTATCTGACCGGATATATAATATCATGACCAATGCGCGCATTGTTTCCGCGCCAAGAACATGGCGTTTCTACCTCGAGCGCAGCTGGAGCGGTGTTGAGCCGCCGCCAGATTTGTTACTGCCGGAAAATGACGAGGAAAGAAAAATCTGGAAAGATCTTGTTGCTGAAGGCTGGGATTACGGTTTCCAGCAAGCCAATGATATTTTTGACGCCGATCTTGCGCGTTTAACCGCTGATTTCCAAGGCATGGTGCGTTACCGCCTTCTCTTGTCTCAGGGCATGATTTCGGCGCCTTACGCGCTACAAGTTGATCGCGGGATTACCGGCGGCGCGAACGAAATGCGCATTGGTGATCGCGCAATTGAAATCACTGGTGTTCCGCAACTGATTACAGGATCTGAACAATGGCAGCCCGCAAGCCGATAAGTCTTGTCAAGGCGTCGGACGCACAGGCGCAGACTTGGCCTGACGAGCCGAGCCGCTTTATCGAAGACTATGTCGACCCTTTCCTTTTATGGTGCGTCAAGCAAGGCTCCTCGGATATAACCATTCAATCCGATCGCCCCGTATACAACGAAATTCACGGCACGCTTTATCCCGGCACGTTTCGTAAGCTGGACGCCGCAGATATGGCTGTTTACCTTACTAAAATATATGGGCCAGAGGCTTTAGCGCGCCTCGCATCCGGGCGTGATCTGGACGTCTCTTACGAGATCAGGCCGGATCGCTATTCCCGCATTCGCTTTCGTGTGAACATTACCGCCATTTTGTCCAAAGGCCGCGACGCCGCGCAAATAACCATGCGCGTTCTCCCCAGCGAGCCGCCCACCATGAAAGACCTAAACATCGAAGAGCAGATCATCGATAATTGGGCGCCGCGTCAGGGCATTGTTATTGTTACTGGCCCAACCGGTTCGGGTAAATCGACCTTGCTGGCGGCGGGAAACCGCATGCTGCTTGAGCGCCCGCGAGGCTGCGGTAAAATGCTGACCTATGAGGCACCGATCGAATACACTTATGATACGATCAGCAGCCCGCGCTCACTGGTCTCCCAGAGCGAAATTCCGCGTCACTTGCCGAGCTTCGCCGCTGGCGTTCGTAACGCGCTGCGCCGTAAGCCTGAGATTATTCTCGTGGGCGAATCGCGTGACAAAGAAACAATCAATGCCTCGATCGAAGCCGCGCAAACTGGCCATGCCGTTTACACAACCACGCACACAATGGGCGTTTCCAGCACTGTGCAGCGTATGATTTCCGTATATGACATGGAAGAACGTGAAGAGCGCGCGATTGCACTCATGGAGAGTTTACGCCTTATCGTCACGCAGGCTCTTGTTCCGCGCGAAGGCGGCGGCCGTATTGGCGTGCGTGAATGGATGAAATTCCCCGATGAAGTGCGTGAAAAGCTTATGGATATGAATTTCACCAAATGGCCCAATGAGATCCAGCGGATGATCAATCAATATGGCCGCACAATGGAGCGCTCCGCCGAGATGCTCTACGAAGATGGCAAGATTGATCGCTTGCATTACCTCTATCTGGCTTCCAGCACAGGTTCGTAGCGCGCAAATTTCTTTTATTTTTTCTTAAGCCTTCTTCGCTTATACTATTTCTTCAAGATGTAGTCCTAACCCCATAATTCAAGGAGTCCAGTGTGGCAAAAGAAGTCCAGAATATGCGCGAGCAGCTCAATTGGCACTGGCGCAATAATATGCGTACCGTGCGATTTTTTGCTTTGGACGCCAGAGCATCGCTCTCTTTCATGACTTTGCTCGTCTATGCGAGAACATCTACGATTATCCTGACATTTATCATCACCATGATCTTCTATTGGTTGGAGAAAAAAGGGCTAACCTTTCCTGCCGCCCTACGCAGCTTGCGCATGTGGTTTGTAGGACTCGAAAGACCCGGCGTTGCTTCTGTTCACAAAAAAAGATTAATCGATCGCGGCTAAACGCTCGCTTTGCGCATAAAAAACCCGCTTTTCCCAATTTATGGTAATAAATAAGCTTGTAATTTTTAGGCGGATTTATTAAAGTATGCCCATCATAAATTTCGTAGGTTAATTATTTAAGAGGATTTTAAAATATGCCCTTTAGCGCGCATCGTTCCAGAACACTTTTACTCGGCACCATAGCAGCGGCCGCTTTGTTTTACTCGCCTGCGGCACAAGCCGGATTTGAATGGGTTCCAGCGCCAGCTAAAACAGTTCCCGCGCCGCAGCCAGCGCTGCAAGAGCAACCTCAAGTGACAATGTCTGTCGAAGAAGCGCCCGTTCCAACAGTTACTGATGAAGCGCTGCCCCCACTTTCCGCGCCGCCCATCGCTATGCAGCAAATGCCGGCGCCAGCGCCCATTGCACAAGCACCCGCCGCGCAAATACTCGTTGCGCCTAAGCCAGCTATACAGCACATGGTCATGACGCCATCACCTTTCGATGCCCCTGTATCGACGCCTCCCGAAACAATAACCGCGCATCAAGCAACCGAAGTTGCCGCGCCAAAACTTAATACAGAGGCCGCCATTGTGGCCACGCCTATCGCCATCACACATATCAATGAAAGCGCGCCGCAAGAAGTTGCGCCTCAGCCATTATTGCAAGCGCCTGCTTCTCGCATGTCCATCTCCGAGCAAGCTTTGGCTCAAACTGATGAGATGAGAGATATTCCCGCCGCCGCGCCATTTCCTTTGAATGATACTGCGCCCGCTGCGTTAGAGCCTCAGCAACTCACTGACTCAGAAGAGACACTGGATTTGCCTTTTAACGCTGAAATGCAGCCAACGCCTGTTGTTGCTCCTGCGGCAAGATACGATGCTGAAATAGCTGCGCCCGAGGCAGTTGCTGTTCCGGCACTGACCATCATTGAAGAATACCCCGTACTTACAAAAAGACCGGCGCAGCCTCCAGTAATATTCACGGAAGAGCAACCGAGCACTGACAATTTCGAAAAAGTGATTGGATTTGGCAAAGAAATGCCCCTCGCGCTGGCTTTGCAACAGATTGTGCCTACTGGCTATGCCTATTCATTTGCCAAGAGCGTAAATCCGGGCGTTCGCGTATCATGGGACGGGGGACGTGAGTGGAACCTTGTACTTGACGAAATGCTGACGCCGCTTGGACTTCAAGCGCATATCTCCGATAACGCCGTCATGATTGTTCAAGACCAGCCGGCTGAATTCTCTCAGAATGTTTCTGATGTGCCCGTTCTGGCCGAAATTTCCGCACCAATGGGGGCCGTAAACACTGTTGTTGATATCGAGCCCGCCGCAGGGACGGAAGGGTCCTCCATGGAAGCCATCGCTGGGCCGCTTTCACTTGATACCGCCGTGATGCCTGAGGTAATGACACCAAGCACAGGCGCGCCTGAAAGCCTGATCAATGATCCAGCGGCACGTCACATCATTACAGATCCGGGTGAGCAAGCCACTTTGCAGCCAAACACTAAAGCCATCCCCCTCAGCCCGAAAAGTGTTGATAATGCGGATATAGAGAAAAAAGAAATCCTTTTGCTTACACCCGAAGAGGGGCAAAGCCAAAAGAAAGCGGAAACAATTTCTTTTTCACCGCAAGCTTCCTCATGGAAAGCCGAAAAAGGCGCTAGCTTGAAAAGAGTTCTTTATACTTGGGGACGTCAGGCTAATATCCAGATCATTTGGGAAGCCTCACATGATTACACATTAGAGCAAGATGTTGCGCTGAGCGGTACAATTGATGATGCTGTAATACAGCTGGTAAAAACGGCCTC
>JBBKXC010000183.1:0-3381 GCA_037969275.1 Bdellovibrionales bacterium
TTTTGGCTAATGCATTAGTATTTGCTCAAATAAAATAATAAGAACACTAAAAAAAACAGGGACAATTACTTGGGATTATTCTGGCAGGATGATGAAGATTTTCTATTGCTCTATCTGGGCGGCGGCTCTGTGCATACAATTTCACAGCTTCAGCCCCTTATTTTCCTAGAAGAAATTACGCAAACACCTATCGGCCACCTCTTTGACATGGTCACTGGCGATTCGGCTGGCAGCGGGCCAGCAGCAGCGCTCACCTGTCCCGACAAAAAAGGCTCCACGACCCCTAAAATATCAGCACTTCAATATTACGAGCTCTGCCAGGACTTCATTGCCCAAACATTCGAGCCATTGCGCGAAAATTATTACGCCAATATGGTGACTCTGGAAATCATGATTAAGGGGTATGAAAAGTCTATTTCCTTGGTTGAGGATTGGTCTAGAAAAAAAGATAAGGCCATTAATAATACGAGGCTCGCCAAATTTTTCGCTTCGAAAATCTCGGCGACTGCCGAACCACTCGACCTTCATAAGCCGGAAAGCCTTACAGCAAAATTCAATGTTTTCGCCGCGCTTACAAGCCGCACAATATTGCCCATCCTACAAAAGCGCCTCGATAAGGCAAAGGATAGAGTGCAAGAATTCTTCTTTTCACCGGATCTCATTCATAAGGCTTTTGACGAGCATTTAAAATTTGCTGACGGCTCGCCTGTAATGCTGCACGACACGATTACAGGCCTCCATTCGGAATCATTCAATATCGACCAAAGAGAAGCCGAGGCGCATACCAATATCAAGCCTATGCATGGATGGAAGGGGCATATATCGCATAAAAACCTTCCTCTTTCTGAAATTCCTAAGCGCAGTATGCCTGCCCAAACCGTTTTCAAGCCCTATTATTCGCCAGTCTCTAAATGTTATTACGATGACATTGCGCGCCACAATACGATGGCAGCGCCTATGAACGCCATTCGCCGTAAATTTACCAAAGCGCAGGAAGGCGGCCTACTTAGAAAGAATATTAAGCGCATTGGCCTTAGTATCGGCTGCGGCATTAATCCCCCCAATATTGACCCGGCGCGCATGGGCGAGCTTCTTCTGCTTGGCCGTTTGGACGCCAGAGAAGGTGCGCCCCTCTTGAATATCCCCCAGCTCTTTAATACTTCAAAGGCCATACGCGATCTCGAAGAAGAGCTTGGTGAGGACAATGCCATTTTCATTGATAAAATTCTTGATCCTGCGCTCGTCCTCAACCCTTACCGCTACCGCACGCAGCTTGAGAAATACGGCGAGACTTTTGGTAAAAATTTGATACGCGGTAATCTGGAAGAAGAAGCGCATCGCATGCCAGAACACAGCCTGATCGACGCAAGACCGGAAAAAATGGCGCAGCTCGAAGAGTTTGGCTGGGCTATGGTTTGGGAAAATCTCGATAGCCTGACCACTATGGCCAAGAAGGGGCTCGACCGCGCTTGGAAAAAGGGTCACATTACCGACCGGCAACTGCACCAGCGCTTAAAGAAAATTGATGAAATCTTCCCGCCAGATAGCATGAAAAATCCAAAAAGCGCTCCACAGAACCTCACAAGCTACCTAAGCTTCGGCGGACGTTTGCCGCGCTTCAATCTATTCACCGCAAAAAATGCGCAAGACCAGCCAGAAGATAGCAGACCGTACCCGCACTGATTTTCGCATAAATTATGCGTAAGAAAGTCGCGAATCTGTTACCCTTAATTCGGAGCACAGTTTAACCATCAGAAGGTTTATAATGAACAATTCTGAAAAGTGTCGCTTTAACGCGGCAAGTCAATTAGATGATACAGATATATGCCCTGTCAGGAATATGCGTATCGGCGAAGTGGAAACGCGGATAACTGTTGTCACCTGCCCCAATCCGGTCGCAGAGCTTCATTTTATCAAAGGTTTTAAATCCAACCCGATCCTCTATGCTGCCCTGATAGATGAGCTTATTCAGAGCAATATTAATGTCATTCTGGTATCGCTCCCCGACCCCCTCGACGAGACGCATTTTTTTGAAGATTATGAGAAAATTGCGAAGGCTGTTTATGTAGAGGGCGCATTGGATAAGATCAGCCCAAACAACCCGCCTCTTATAGCCGCAAATCATTCTACCGGCGGCTTTTTGTTGACGAAACTTTTGATGGATGAGAGCAACGCACAAAAAATACATGATCGCTACGAGGGCATCGTCTTTGCCTCTCCCTTTTATGGCTCGCTTTACCACAGGCACAGGATATTTGCGCCGATTTCACACCTCTATTCGAGATTGGTCTCCGACAAAGCCATCGGCACAACATGGCTGGAGCGGCAATTTTACAAAGCGGCAACGCTCGAGCCTGACGACGATGAAAAATCTTTCGCTAACCATAGACAGGCGCTCTATATGGATGGTCCGACACGTGATCTAATGCAGGACATCCACTATGATGGCTTCCCCGAGATTGCCCGAAAAATCCCCTCGGTCTTTCTCATCGGGCGCAATGATAAGGTAAGCTATAATGTCCTGACCAATGAAGTGGCCGAGAAATTACAAAGCAATGTTTATCTGCTTGATGGTGGCCACAGCCAAGTTAGAAAAACGCCGCAAGGCCGCGAATTTCTAATCGACTTTATCAAAGACAAAACGCAAAACGCCTATAAATTCACGCCCGTCTTCAAATCAATCCGAAGCAAGCAGGCCAATGATGACCGTCCGCCCGCAGCTCCGACGCCCGATATTTAAGCCGCCTTCGCCTCGCCTTTAAGCGCACTGCACGCCTTTTTAATGCGCGCGCAGGCTTCTTTCAGGTTATCAGTAGATGTTGCATAAGATATGCGGAAACAAGGCGACAGGCCAAAGGCTTCACCTTGAACGCAAGCAACTCCAACGCTTTCGAGCAAATAAGTCACAAAATCACTATCACTTTCGATGCGTTTGCCATCCGGCGTCATTTTACCGATTACGCCCGCGCAAGATGGATACACATAGAACGCTCCCTCTGGCTTTAGGCATTCAAGCCCTTCAGCCTCATTCAGCATCTCTACCACCATATCGCGGCGCTCTTTGAACACTTCATTGCGTTCGATCAGGAAAGATTGGTCTCCGTTCAGCGCCGTAACGGCTGCAGCCTGCGCGATTGAGCATGGGTTGGATGTGCTTTGGCTCTGAATGACGGCCATCGCCTTAATAAGCTCTTTCGGGCCGGCAGCATACCCAATGCGCCATCCGGTCATAGCGTATGATTTAGAAACACCGTTACAGGTGAGCGTGCGATCATATAGTTTTGGCTCTACTTGCGCAGGGGTGCAAAATTCAAACCCGTCATAAACAAGATGCTCATACATATCATCGGTCATAATATAAACATGCGGAAATTTCAGCAG
>JBBKXC010000184.1:0-4066 GCA_037969275.1 Bdellovibrionales bacterium
TCACTGTGTAATCAAAGCTATCCGCGCCGAAATAATCGGCGCGGATAGCTTTGATTACACAGTGAATGATGGTCAGGGCGGCAGCGATACTGCGAGCGTTGATCTCACAATTAATTCCATCAACGATGCACCAATAGCGCAAGATGATGCGTTTAGCGGCGATGAAGATACAAACATTACAGGCAATGTTCTTGGCAATGACAGTGACAGCGACGGCGGCACTTTGGCCGTAGTGGCTGGAACTTTTGCAACGCTAAATGGCGGCTCTGTGACTATAGATGCCAATGGTGATTTCACCTATACGCCCGCCGCTGATTATTTCGGCGCGGATAGCTTTAGCTACACAGTGAATGATGGTCAGGGCGGCAGCGATACCGCCAGCGTTGATCTCACAATCAATGATGTCATTGACGCCCCTGCAGATCAGGAAATTTTTGGTACCGTTGGTGCGGATTTATTACAAGGAGGCGCTGGTAATGACACGCTGCATTATAACGCCGATGGTATATGGGGCGGAGGCTTTGCTGCGAAAAATGTAGGCTCGATCAATGATGTCGGCACAGGCCAAAGAGTTGGTCTTAACGGATATAACCGATCCTTTGATCAATTCGAAGGCGGCGATGGTGTTGATACATTGCAAATGGGCTCTGGCAATGACGCACTGTTTCTGGATGATGCCTTTAGTCTGCGTCCCTCCAATACACAAGATGGCCGCGTGGGTGATATCGAGATTATACGCGCAGGCGCAGGCAATGACATTGTCGATCTGACCAGCGATCAATATGATTATATCGATGTCACCATTTATGGTGATGAGGGTAACGATACGCTTTGGGCTTCTGCTGGTGATGATGTGATTTACGGCGGCACAGGCAATGACAATATTTATGGCGGCCTTGGTCAAGACACGCTCTACGGTGAAGATGGTAATGATACCATCAAGGGCGGCGGCGGCGATGATGTGATTGATGGCGGCGCGGGCGCGGATAAGCTCTATGGCGGTGATGGCGATGACCATATCATCGGTGGCGCTGGTAATGATGTGATTTACGGCGGCAATAATACTGCGCCTCTGATTGTGGATAAAGATTTCATCGATGATGTCTTGTTCCCGCAATTGCAAGAGCGCAAAAATATTTCCACGCTAAATCCTTCCGGCGAGCCTTCGCTCGGTATAAAAGATCCAAATCTGAATGTAGATTTTTCTGCGACAGCGACACTCACATTCAAACAAGGTTTTGCGGGCTATAATAACTCGCTCGGTATTTATTCGATTGCGGCGGATGGCACGATTCAGATGGCCAGTCTGCTTTGGGAAAATGTTAAGGATGCGGGCATTAACACCGCGCACCAAATTACAATTCCCGGCGGCGAAAACGGCGGTGATTACGGTTTCTTTATTATTGCCAATGGCGATAATACAAATGGTGGTTACAATGGTTTAAACACAGGCGCGGCTGGCAATGTCAGTTTCGTCTTTGATTATGGCGGCGCGTCTGAACGCGCTGCCACCATTCATGACAATGGCAATCAAATCTCGGTTGTCTATAATGACGGTGCAACGCAAACAGTGTTGAGCGGTCATGTTTATCACACGACGGATCGCGGTGGTTCTTCCGATTTAAATGCGGATGGCAAAACGCACGCGGTGTCCGGTTTGGCGGATGCGAATAATCCTGATGTGCTGAAAATCGGTTTTGAAGATTTGTATAATCTTGGTGATCGTGATTTTGAAGATGTGTTGTTCGAGCTGGATATCAATGAACAAAAAGTTGATATAAGCGAGCAAGGCAATGACACGCTCGAAGGCGGCGCAGGTAACGATACGCTTTATGGCGAGGGCGGCGATGACATTCTGATTGGCGGCGCGGGCAATGATACGCTTTATGGCGGCAGCGGCGCCGACACTTTTGTATTTGATAGTCTCACCGGCAAAGACACCGTGAAGGATTTCTCTTTCGAAGAAGGCGACAAGCTGGATATTGCTCAAATTCTAAGTGGCTATAACATCGGCGATGATCTGGATAACTTCATCCATATGGTGGTGGACGCGGCCAATGCGAATACAATTATGAAGGTTAATTTCGATGGCCAGGGCAATGATTTTGTGGCGGTGGCTGTTATTCAGGGTGTGGCGATTACCGATGGTATTGAACATTTGGTTAATACCGGATCACTTATCGTTGAGCAAGCCAGCCTGATTTAATCTTTTCCTTATTCATGCGGAAAGCGCTCGCGGTTTTTCTTTTTCGCGTATATCATAAGCGGTAATGATGCCCGCGCTCGAAACACTCCTGCTTCCCTTCACATCCGGCCAGATAAAACCTGCGCCGAACGCTGCGGCTCTGTTTTTAAATGCACAGGACCATCCCTATTTGAAAAATTTTGATCTGACTTCCGTGCAATATTTTAAACCCTATGCGGCTGCTTTGGAGCGCGCGGGTCTGAAAATCGTGGTGGAAGGCGGGCCATACGATTATGCGCTCGTGCTGGGCACAAAGAGCCGCATGGAGACCGAAATATTTCTGGCGCGTGCGGTTACCTCACTGAAGGAAGGCGGTATGCTGATTGCTGCTGCCGATAATAAAGAAGGCGCGGGGCGTTTGAAAAAAATGCTGCAGTCCTTGGGCTTTGATCAAATCGCCGAGCAATCGAAAAATAAATCGCGCGTCTGTTGGAGCGTTAATAAATCACTCAATAAAGATGTGCTGAGCGCATGGCTGGCGCAAGATAATGTGCGAGAAATTGCGGGTGGGTTTTTCTCGCGCCCTGGCATTTATGGTTGGGATAAAATTGATAAGGGCTCTGCGCTCTTGGCCGATAATTTGCCGAGTGATCTTAAAGGGCATGGCGCGGATTTCGGCTGTGGCTATGGGTATCTATCGAAAGCAGTGCTGGAGACAAGCCCGAAAATAAAATCTATAGAATTTATGGATGCCGATAGCCGCGCGGTCGCAATGACCTCTAAAAATCTTGAAAAATTCGAAGCGAAAAAGACCGCGCTGTGGTGTGATTTGACGCTACCAAGCGCTGCTCTTGACAATAAATTTGACTGGATCGTCATGAACCCGCCTTTCCATGAGGGCAAAAAATCCGATAGCGATATCGGCGTGGCGTTCATCAAAAATGCCTATGCATCCCTGCGCCGTAAAGGCGTACTTTACATGGTGGCCAATAACCAGCTCCCCTATGAGCGCGTGCTTAGCGAGATTTACTTTGAATCTGCCATGATCGCGCAAGGCGGCGGTTTTAAAGTGTTCCGCGCTGTTAAATAACCATATTGATTTATCATATTATTGCTGCTATGAGTCCTGATCGAGTTAAAAACAGGGAAAATAATCATGGGCTTAAAAGATACATATGATAAAGCAATACTAAAAAGCAGCGCCAACGTTGTGGGTGAGCAGCAGCTTAGTTCTTACGGGAATGCTTATTTTGATCGACGCTTAAAAGTGATTAATACAATTACTGGCTCTGGTCTGGATTGTATTAAAAAGCAGTCCATAGGTGGGGGCGCGTCTCCAGTATTTAAAGTCAAGCAGGGCATAAACGCTCTTGGTACGGTTATATCAATCGCGCATGAGTATAGAGGCGAAATTCAGTTTGCTATACCGCGCGATGATAAGGAAGTTTTGCTTGTGAGTGTTCTGCCGCCCTATAATTCTTACGCAGCAGGGATGCCTGCCGGTAAAATTTATTCGTATACTGGAAATGTCGATGCAGCCAATGAGCGCTTCGTTGAGTGGCTGGCCACTGTTGCGCCGGAACATAGCGCAGAAATCGGGGCTATTCTGGATAGAATAGAAAACCCGCCGCGCGAGCCAGTGATGACTCTTTAAAGAGATTAAACCTAGATATAATATATATCTTCTTCGCCTTCGACTTGCATGACGTGTTTGATAATGCGCTGGAATTTCTTTTCATCGTGTAGGGCTTGTTTGTTTAAGCCCGTTTCACGTCCCACCATATAATAAACAGATGTCAGATCGACTTCCGTGCCACGGCCATTATTTTTAACATGAAAGGCCATGGAGGAATCCATCGTAATAATGGATTTATCGGGCTG
>JBBKXC010000185.1:0-7932 GCA_037969275.1 Bdellovibrionales bacterium
ATCATTTTTATCAAACGGGTTTCATTATGAGTACAGCAAAAGCGGCATTAACGGTTACATCATTGGCAACGGCCATGCTTTTTGGCGGAGGTATTTACCTTTATATGAATTTCAGTTCCATAGCCAAAAACCTTGCGGAGGATTACGCGACGCGCACATTGGGGGTTAAGGTAAATATAGACCAAATGCAGGTCTCCTTGAAAAAAAATACAATAGATATTGTAGGCTTAAAAATTGATAATCCGGACGGGTATTCTTCTGCCCATGCGGTTGTCATCGAAAAGGTTCATATTGATACTGGCGCGATCGGGCCACAATTATTGGAGTTCAAATCAATAACCACTTCGGGCGCGGATATTTTTCTGGCAATAAAATCTGATGCCACCAATCTCGGAGATATTCGAAAAGGACTGAAGGAAAATATAGGCGCAGCGGAGAGCGAGAGCGACAGCGCTGTCGTTGTTATAATGGATAAGTTGTTATTAAACGGTACGGTGTATACGGCCCGTAATACCATGGCGCAGGATCAGGAGAATTTAACTTTTGCTCCCCTTCCCTATTCTATGGATGCTGCAGGCCATGCCTCTACAGGCGTGCTTCCGGGACAAGCTATATCTGGCATATGGAAGGAAATCAGCGAAAATGCTGTGCGCAGCGCGCATGAGCATGGCTATATGCAAGGCGTTTCGGCTATAGCCTTGCGCGATGCAGGTATGGGTCAGATGGAGATTTATAAGAATGATCTCGATAAGGGCATAGATGCCGTTACGGACGGTCTTAAAGATCTGTTTGAGAGCGGCGAGCAATAAGTCAGACCGTGCACTAAGCCGCCACGGGCTCGTTTTCCGGTTCTTCATCGCTGATGTCTACCGGCATATTTCCGGGGTGGATTTCCAGCCAGCTGGCGCGCTCTTCATCAACCCATTCCTCAACCGAGGTTTCGTTAATACCAAATTCACGCAGGAGCAAACAGGCCATCTCTGCGCCGGGCGGCGCGCCTCTGTTTGTGACGGGCGTGGTGCCGAGCGCAGTGAATTTCTGCGCTTCATCTGAATCACGCACGGCGACATAGCGCTTAAGCTTGGGATAGAGTTTCTTCACAATCGGCGATATTTCTTTTGAGATATCATAACGCGGCGTGGCCACCGCCATGGCGCGGGCTTGCGCCACGCCGAGCGTGCCCCAAAAGCGCAAATCACTCGGGTTGCCATAGGCTACGATATAGCCCGCCGCTGTGGCCTCAAGGAAACGCTTGCGCTCATATTCAACCGCGATATAGGGAATGGCGTGGTATGTCATGGCGCGGGCGAGCGTCTTGCCGACCTCGTTCATACCGATGATAAAGATAGGTTGGCGTCCTACCGGGCTTTGCGCGCCGCCATCAATATTGGTAATGCCCTGAAGGCTCTCGCAAATACCGAGCGACCAGCGATAGGCGATAGCGCTTAAGATTGGCGTGATGAGCATGCTGAGCGCCACGGCGGTAATAAGGTGCTGGCTGATTTCGGGGCCTATTCCTGCACTAACGCTGGCCATGCTGAAGATAACAAAGGCAAATTCGCTGCCCTGCGCCAGAAAGAAAGAGAGCTGGATCGCGTGATGGGTTGGTCTGCGGAAAATAAAAATCAGCGCACCGATAATGGCGGCCTTAGCACTGACGAGCAATAGCACGAGGCTCAGAACTGTATCGCCTTGCGTAATTAATATTGAGGGCTCTAGCTTCATGCCGATGGTAATAAAGAAGAACGCCATAAGGAGGGAGCGAAATGGACGCAGCTCACTTTGAAGTAAGACGCGAAACGGCGTTTCCGCCAAAACCATACCGGCTAAAAAAGCGCCGAGCGTGAGTGAAAGCCCTGCATAATCGGTCATCAGCGCTGTACCCATGACGATAGCAAGGCCAAGCACGGTGAACATCTCGGGGTCTCGATAACGCGTAATCAGGCGTAAAAGCGGCGTTAGAATATATTGACCAAGGGCAATGGCGGCCACGAAAGCCAGTACCGTTTTTGCGAGCGCGCCAATTACTAGCGGGGCGAGCGCCACGCCGCTTCCCACCGCATCGGCGAAAATCAAAAGGAAGATGGCGATGATGTCTTGAAAAATCAGCACAGATTTGGCGCTTTGCCCGACGGGGCTCTCGGCTTGGCGTAGATCGCCGATAATTTGCATTACAACGGCCGTTGAGGAAAGTGCCAGCGCAAAACCAGCCAGCAGCGCGAAATCTCCGGGCAGGCCGAAAACAAATTTCATGGTCGAGGCGAGGATAACGCCGGTAAAGAGCATTTGCAGCGGCGCTATGCCAAAGAGATCCCTGCGCAAATTCCAAGCCGAGCGCGTTGAGAAATGCAGTCCGATATCAAAGAGCAGGAATACAACGCCAAGCTCGGCCAGAAGATGGGTAGTTTCATTTTCTTCGATCCAGCTTGTACCATGCGGCCCTAAAACAAGGCCAGCCAGAAGAAAACCGACAATTGGGCTGATGCGCATGAGGCGGCATGCCAAAATGACAATAAAGCCAACACTTAACAAAAGGGTAGTCGGGGTGAGTATGGCGAGTTCCTGCATGGGTCTATCATAGCGCTATTCTGGTCAGCATAAAAGCTGCATAAGACCGCGCGCTGTTTTAATTTTTCCCAGCAACGATTTTTATCGCGTAAGGGCAATAGTCTTGAAAAAACATGCCAAGCTGCGCGCACATTAATATCGAGAATTATCAGCTTTTTGAAAAAAATTAACATTTATATGAAATTTTTTTTCAAGAGTTTCCGTACCTTTACGGCCAAAGGTTAACGAAAATTAACTAAAAACCACAACATTTACATAAAAACTTAACTAATTTAGAGGTATATTTGAGAATAACAAGAAAACAAGTAGCGCAGCTATTTTAGAAGTTTCTTTTGGGGCAATGACCTGCAACGACAGGCATACTAGGTGGGTAAAAGGGATATGGCCGATAACGGTAACAATACAATTCTGTTTTCAGGAAGCTTGCAACAATTAAGCGTTACATTAACGAACGCTTATAGTGGGTATACAATCAGCATTGATGAAGAAAAAAACGTCAATAATTCCGTTTATGATGGTATGGGCGGTTTTGATATTATGCTGATGTCGAATTATGGCGACGCCTTGTTTATTGATGATGGCGCGGGAAATCAAACATTCAAGAATATTGAAATTATAATTGCCGGTGATGGTGGTGATTTGATTGATCTTTCAAGCACCGTGCATCTTTTAACCAATGGCGTGATTATATCAGGCGGCGAAGGCGACGACATTCTTTGGGGCAATGTCGGTTCTGATACAATTAATGGCGCTGAAGGCGATGACATTCTTGATGGTGGTCCTGGACATGACAATCTGTTTGGAGAGGCTGATAATGATTACCTCTCGGGCGGTGATGGTAACGACAATCTGGACGGCGGGGCAGGGAATGATATTCTTGTCGGCGGCGCGGGTAGCGATACCTATATCTTTACTGAAGCCATCACGGGCGGCGATACGATTATTGAGACCGCCTCTGCCGAAATAAATTCAATCAAATTCAACAATGCCGTGACGCAAGGCACAATTACTTATGAATTTTCTGGTAACGATCTGATCCTTAATATGGGCGCGGCTGGGACAATTACAATTCAAGGCCAATTCAACGGCGATGGTACCGGTATTGATACGCTGATCTTTGCGGATAATTCTACTTTTGATCTACGCACGATTACACCGCCTAATGAAGATCCTGTGGCCAATGACGATGCCTATACAGGTGATGAAGATACCGACATAACGGGCAATGTTCTTGATAATGATACAGACGCCAATAATGATACACTTAGCGTAGTTGCGGGAACATTTACAACAGTTAACGGTGGGACGGTGGAGTTACTCGCAAGTGGGGATTTCACCTATACGCCCGCCGCCAATTATTTCGGCGCGGATAGTTTTAGCTACACGGTCAATGACGGTCAAGGCGGCAGCGACACAGCAAGCGTTGAACTCACAATCAACTCCGTGAACGACGCGCCGATAGCGCAAGACGATAGTTTCTCTGGCGATGAAGACACCGACATTACAGGCAATGTTCTTGGCAATGACAGCGATGTCGATGCCGGCGTTTTGGCCGTGGTGGCCGGAACATTCGCCACGCTGAACGGCGGCTCTGTGACTATTGATGCCAATGGCGATTTCGCTTACACCCCCGCCGCCAATTATTTCGGCGCGGATAGTTTTAGCTACACCGTCAATGATGGCCAAGGCGGCAGCGATACGGCCAGCGTTGAACTCACAATCAACTCAATTAACGACGCACCAACCGCGCAAGATGATGTTTTCAGCGGTAATGAAGATACAGATATTACAGGCAATGTTCTAAGTAATGATAACGATAGTGACGGCGGGACTTTGGCCGTGATAGCAGCAACAATTACTACAATTAATGGTGGGACGGTGGAGTTACTCGCAAGTGGGGATTTCACCTATACGCCCGCCGCCAATTATTTCGGTGCAGATAGCTTTAGCTATACCGTCAATGACGGTCAAGGCGGAAGCGACACCGCAAATGTTAACCTCACAATCAACTCAGTTAACGACGCGCCAACCGCGCATGATGATGCATTCAGCGGTGATGAAGATACAGACATTACAGGCAATGTGCTAAGTAATGACAGCGATGTCGATGGCGGCGTTTTGGCCGTTGTGGCTGGAACATTCACGACAGCGAATGGCTCAGTAACCCTGAGCGCTAACGGTGATTTTATTTATACACCGAACGCAGATTATTTTGGCGCGGATAGTTTTAGCTACACACTGAATGATGGCCAAGGTGGCTCGGCAACAGCTACGGTAAATTTAACCATCAATGATGTTCCCGAAGTTGCAATTGGGCAGGAAATTTATGGAACGGCTGGCGCTAATCTACTGCAAGGCGGCGCGGGCGATGATACGCTTTATTACAACGCTGATGCGAGCTGGACGAGTAAATTTGCAGCGCATAATGTGGGCTCGATTAATGATGCGGGCACAAATCAAAAGATAAAACTGTCAGGTTATAATCGTTCTTTCGATCAGTTCGAAGGCGGCGCTGGAATTGATACTATTATGATGACCAGTGGGAATGACGCGATCTTCATTGATGATATGTTCAGCCTACGTCCGGCAGGAACGGATGGAAGCCGCGTTGGAGACATCGAAATAATTCGGGCCGGTGATGGTAATGACATCGTTGATCTAACAAGCAACCAATATGATTATATTTCGGTCACGATTTACGGTGATGACGGTAATGATTATCTTTGGGCGTCTTCTGGTGATGATGTGATTTATGGAGGCACGGGTAATGACGATATCTACGGCGGCCTTGGTAACGATACGCTTTATGGAGAAGATGGTAATGACACGATCAGAGGCGCTGGCGGCCAAGATGTAATTGATGGCGGCGATGGCAATGATACGCTTTACGGCGGTGATGATAATGACATCATATATGGCGGGGCGGGTAACGATAAAATTTACGGTGATGACGGCGATGACACCCTTTACGGTGGGGATGGAAACGATACTATAAATGGCGGTGTCGGCAATGACACCATTTACGGCGATGATGGAAACGACACCATCCACGGTAATGCGGGTAATGACAAGATTTTTGGCGGCGAAGGCAACGATAAGCTCTACGGCGATGATGGCGACGATATTCTCGTTGCGGGCCTAGGCAATGACACGCTTTATGGCGGCGCTGGGCATGATGTTTTTGCTTTTGAAAGCACTCAAGGCAAAGATACTATTAAAGATTTCGACATCAATGAGGACGCTATCAATATTACAGACATTCTAAGCGGATATACCTCCGGAGATGTCTTAGCGAATTTCGTGAAATTTGTGACAAAAGGCGCACATACCGAAATGCAAATCAATCATGACGGCGTCGGCAATGATTTTGTCGCCGTAGCGCAAATAAGCGGCGTTCATTTCGCGCAGAGCGTTGATGATCTCATGGCTTCTGGTACGCTGATCGTCGATCAATCCATCTTGTAAAATTAATCATAGCGGGAAGACCCGCTGTAACCTCGCGATATTTTTCCTTATTCATTCATATGGGTGCGGAAAGCGCTCGCGGTTTTTCTTTTTCGGGTATATTATAAGCGGCAATGATGCCCGCGCTCGAAACACTCCTGCTTCCCTTTACATCCGGCCAGATAAAACCTGCGCTTAATGCTGCGGCCTTATTTTTGAATGCGCAGGATCACCCGTATTTGAAAAATTTTGATCTTGCCGGCGTGCAATACTTTAAACCCTATGCGGCAGCTCTGGAGCGCGCAGGATTTAATATTACGGATGATGAAGACAGTTCTTGCGATTTTGCGCTCGTGCTTGGCACCAAGAGCCGGATGGAGACCGAGATATTTCTGGCGCGCGCTGTTACCTCACTGAAAGAAGGCGGCATGCTGATTGCCGCCGCAGATAATAAAGAGGGCGCGGGGCGTTTAAAAAAAATGCTGCAGTCCTTGGGCTTTGATCAAATCGCCGAGCAATCGAAAAATAAATCGCGCGTTTGTTGGAGCGTTAAGAAATCACTCAATAAAGATGTGCTGAGCGCATGGCTGGCGCAAGATAATGTGCGAGAAATTGCGGGCGGGTTTTTCTCGCGCCCCGGCATTTATGGTTGGGATAAAATTGATAAGGGCTCTGCGCTCTTGGCCGATAATTTGCCGAGTGATCTTAAAGGGCATGGCGCGGATTTTGGCTGTGGCTATGGGTATCTATCGAAAGCCGTGCTGGAGAAAAACCCGAAAATAAAATCCATAGAATTTATGGATGCCGATAGCCGCGCGGTCGCAATGACCTCTAAAAATCTTGAAAAATTCGAAGCGAAAAAGACCGCGCTGTGGTGCGATTTGACGCTACCAAGCGCTGTGCTTGACAATAAATTTGACTGGATCGTCATGAACCCGCCTTTCCATGAGGGCAAAAAATCCGATAGCGATATCGGCGTGGCCTTCATCAAAAATGCCTATGCATCCCTGCGCCGTAAAGGTGTACTTTACATGGTGGCCAATAACCAGCTCCCCTATGAGCGCGTGCTTAGCGAGATTTACTTTGAATCTGCGATGATCGCGCAAGGCGGCGGTTTTAAAGTGTTCCGCGCCGTTAAATAACCATATTGATTTATCATATTATTGATGCTATGAGTCCTGATAGAGTTATAAAAACAGGGAAAAACATCATGAGTTTAAAAGATACATATACTAAGGCAAAATTACATAGCGACGAAAACGTTGTTGGAAAACAATCTCTAACCAGTTATGGCAATCAATTTTTTGATGCACGTTTGAAATTTTTTAACAGTATATGTGGCTCTAATATTGAAAACATTGAGGATAAAAGATTTATACAATCGAGTGTTTTCAAAGTCCGTAAAGATTCGAACGCTTTGGGAATAACTATTTCATTAACGCATCATTCAAAAGGTGAAATACAGTTCGCATGCCCTCGTGGTGACAAAGAAAAATTATTAATGAGTGTTTTGCCTCCCTCAAGAATGTTCGATGTTCAGGGAAAAATTTATGATTATACCGGCAATATAGAGGCGGCCAATGAGCGCCTTGTTGTGTGGCTGGCTGAAGTTGCACCGGAACATAGCGCAGAGATCGGGGCTATTCTGGACAGAATAGAAAACCCGCCGCGCGGCCCAGTGATGACAATTGAAAGAGCGCCTGCCTAGATATAATAAATATCTTCTTCGCCTTCGACTTGCATGACGTGTTTGATAATACGCTGGAATTTTTTCTCGTCATGCAGGGCTTGTTTGTTCAAACCCGTTTCACGTCCCACCATATAATAAACAGATGTCAGATCGACTTCCGTGCCACGGCCATTATTTTTAACATGAAAGGCCATGGAGGAATCCATCGTAATAATGGATTTATCGGGCTG
>JBBKXC010000186.1:0-7423 GCA_037969275.1 Bdellovibrionales bacterium
CGCAGCGCCAAAATAAAAAGCACAGCGGCAACAAGATAGGAAAGGTGAATGAGTGCGTCCATGATCGGCTCCTAACCTTTCTTCTTAAACATATGCAGCATGCGCCGCGTGATAATAAATCCGCCGAAAATATTGACGGACGCCAGAATAATGGCCAAAAAGCCAAGGAATTGTGAAAAGCCGTTGCTTGAGGACTCGCCCATAATTTCTGGTGCGAGCAGTGCAGGGCTGGCCGCCATCAAAGCGCCAACGATAATCACCGAGGAAATAGCATTGGTAATGCCCATCAAAGGCGAGTGCAGCGCAGGGGTTACGCGCCAAACAACATGGTAACCAACAAAACAAGCCAGCACGAAAACAGTTAGGCCAGTAATCAGGAAGGGGGCATCATGCGAAACGCCGGTTTGCAGCACGGCTTCGGTGCTTTCAGCCGCCAAGGAGGCAGCCTTATGTGATAACTCTTCTAAGCGGTTTGCCAGATCGGCGGCGCTTTCGGTTATGGTGCGTTTATTATCGTCCATTATTCAGCGTCCTTCTTCTTGGGCTTAGCCGCAGCCTTTTTTGGCGCGGAAGTTGCTTTTTTCTTAACTGCAGGTTTTTTGGGGGCTGTTTTTTTCTCTGCTGCTGTTGCTTCTGGAGCCTTTGCCTCAGGGGCTTTTTTCTCCGGCGCTTTCGTTTCGCTTGGCGCGGCAGTGCTCGCCTTGGAAAGGAAATTCGGGTGAATGACTTTGCCATCTTTAGAAAGGGCAATGCCCTTTACGATGTCGTCATCCCAATTAATCGCGAGCGCCTTTTTATCCTTATCAATGAGGAGGGTGACCAGATTTAAAAGGTTACGGGCATAAAGGCTCGAAGCATCCGTGGCAAGGCGGCTCGGGACATTATTATGTCCGATAATTTTGACGCCATATTTTTCAACGATGGAGCCCGCCTTGGAGAGGGCGCAATTGCCGCCCGTTTCAACAGCCAAATCAACAATGACAGAGCCATGCTTCATGGATTTGACCATATCCTCGCTAATGAGCTTGGGCGCAGGGCGACCGGGGATAAGGGCTGTTGTAATGACAATATCTTGCTTGGCAATATGCTCGGCCACAAGTGCGGCTTGTTTGGCCTGATAGTCTTTCGACATTTCCTTGGCGTAGCCGCCAGCCGTTTCAGCGGCTTTAAATTCCTCATCCTCGACAGCAACGAATGTACCGCCAAGAGATTGCACTTGTTCTTTCGAAGCGGGGCGCACATCAGTGGCGCTTACAACTGCGCCGAGGCGCTTAGCGGTTGCAATAGCTTGTAATCCGGCAACGCCCGCGCCCATGACAAAAACCTTGGCCGGAGCGATAGTTCCCGCGGCCGTCATCATCATTGGAAAAGCACGATCGTATTCAGCCGCGGCATCAAGCACAGATTTATAGCCTGCCAGATTAGACTGAGAGGAAAGCACATCCATGGATTGCGCGCGGGTTATGCGCGGCACCATATCCATGGAAAAAGCGGTGAGTCCTTGTTTGGCCAAGCTTGCCACGTATGAATCACGCCCAAGCGGCGCGAGCAGGCCAATGAGAAGTGTTTTAGCCGGAATGGCTTTTAAGCTGCTTTCGATGGGGCCTTGCACTGTGAGAAGGATTTCCGCACCCTTTAGCGCATCTTCTGGCGCTTTGGCGATTGTTGCCCCCGCTGCCTTATAAGCGTCATCGGTAAAGGATGCGGCTAGGCCAGCGCTCGTTTCGATGGTAACGGCGCAGCCAAGTGCGCTCAGTTTTTTAACGGTGTCCGGCGTTGCGGCAACACGCTTTTCATGGGTATTCGTTTCTTTTAAAACGGCTATTTTTACGCTCACGCGAATGCTCCCCAGTTTTTTGTAACGGTCATATTATTAAGTGAGATAAAGATGCCTTAAAGCGCCAGCATTGTGAAGTCCTTATTTGAATTTGGCAGGATTTCAGGCTGTGCATAAAAAGAAAAATTTCTTCGGACTTGAATAAACTCCGAATTTTCATTAGATTCAAGGAGGTTTATTGTTTTTCTGTATTTGGGTTTCTTCACATATGATTCCGTTTTCTGTCCGCAAGGCTCTTACGCTTTTTGTTGCCGCTTCGGCGCTTTTGTCAACGTCTTCCGCTTTTGCGCAAACGATTGAATCCTCTGTGCATGCGGCGCTCACAACGCACCCTAGCGTTGAATCTGCTTTGGCCGCTTTGAATGTAACCAAAGAGCAAGAAAATGAAGCCTTCTCACGATATTTCCCGCAAATCTCTATGAACGCCGCTGCTGGCCGTATTTACGGCGATAACGCAACAAGTCGCGGGCTTTCCGTGAGTCGCGGCTCGGGCTATTCAGGCCTTGGTGAAGGCTCCATTACAGTGAGCCAGCTTATATTTGATGGTCTTGAGACGCCAAGCCGCGTTAATGCCGCCGAAGCGCGTATAGGCTCTGCAAATGCAACAATCGTGGATGTGCGCGAGAGCCTTGGTTACCGCGCTGCGCAGGCTTATATTGATGTGCTGCGCGCCCGTAAGGGGCTGGCTATGATTAGCGGCCACTCATCCTATGTGGCTGATTATCTTGGCCGTATCCGCAATATGGTCGATGAGGGCGCGTCCGACGAAACCGAATTGCAGCAAGCGCGCGATGTTTCTGTGATTCTCGAAGGTATTAAATCAGAATATGAAGGTCAGGTTATGGCCGCCGATGCCCGTTTTGTCGAAGTGACAGGCGCGCCTCCACCAGCTGCGATGGCCGAGCCACAAGACAGAAGCGCTTTGCTGATGAACGAAGCTGACGCCTTGAGCGGTATTGTTAAAGATCATCCGGCTGTCGTTGCGGCGCGCTATGAATCCGAGGCGGCCGGCTATGATGTTGGCGCTGAAAAAGCGACGCTTTACCCCGATGTGAACGGAGAGCTTTCTTATCTCAAAAGCGATAAGGAAGATATTATTGGCGGCGAAGTTGAAGATGGCCGCGCTTTGGTACGGATGAGCTGGAATTTCTCCACGGGCGGAGAGCAGTTCGCCCGCATTCGCCGCGCCAAATATTCCGAAAAGGAAACGCAAGCCAGAATGCGCGAGATGCAGCGCCAGATCGAGCAAAATGTCAGGCTGGCCTATAGCGAATTCAAGACCTCGCAGAAGCAATTGGGTCTTTTGGGGAAACGCCATGAGCTTAACGCGAAGCTATTCTCCGCTTATGAGAGTCAATTTGAAGGTGCGCGGGTTAATCTGTTGCAATTAATGCAAGCGCATAACCAGCTCTTTAACACAGAACTTGAAACCGTGAACGGACAATACCGTTATCTAGCCGCCCAGTACGGCGTGCTTGCCAGTATGGGCCAATTGCAAAGCGCTCTGAATGTGCAGGCTCCTGTAGGGGATAAGCTGGTCAAAGGCTATGAGCAAAAATAAAGACAATCATAACCCGCCCGATGCCGAAATGACGGCGGACATGTCTTCTTCTTCAAAGAATGCGCGCGATACGATTGACCCGCTTCTCGAATGCCTTGTATTTTTAAGCGCACATTATGGCCGCTCTAAATCGGCGCAAAGCTTGATGGCGGGGCTGGCTTACGATCAAAAGAACTTGCGCCCGCAATTGTTTTGCGAAGCCGCCGAGCGTGTCGGGATCAAGGCGCAAATCGTTAGGCGCGAAAATTTAAAAACCATCAATACATCTAGCCTTCCAGCCGTTTTGATACTTCAAGGCGAGCAATCTTGCGTGCTGATGAGCCGCAGCAATGATGGAAAGACTTTCAAGGTCTTTATGCCCGACATTGGCGCCGTGAAGGACGTGACGGTGCAAGTGCTGGAGAAGGATTATGCGGGTTTTGCTATCTATGTGCATCCGCGCTCCGAATTTCTAAACCCAGAAAGCGCGCATAAATATGATACAGACCGCCATTGGTTTTGGGGCGTTGTGCGCGAATGCCGCGGCATTTACGCGATGGTTTTGCTGGCTTCCGTTTTTATCAATCTCTTTGTATTAGTCAGCCCGCTTTACATTATGAATGTCTACAACCGCGTTATTCCGAATAATGCGATTGAAACGGGCTGGGCGCTGGGTCTTGGGGCGTTGGCAGTATTTCTTTTTGATTTTGCAATCAAGGTTATTCGCGGCTATCAGATTGATCTAACTGGCCGTAGCATTGATGTGATTGCTGGCCGCCGCATTTATGATCATGTCTTGAATATGAAGCTTGCGGGCCGCCCGAAATCGAGCGGTGTGTTCGCCAGTATGCTCAAGGATTTTGACGCCGTGCGCGAGTTCTTTACATCGGCCAGTATCGCCGCCTTTGTCGATTTACCCTTTACGCTCTTGTTCTTATTTGTGATTTACAAGCTGGCGGGACCAATCGTTTTTGTCCTTATGGGGCTTATTCTGATTGTACTGATCATTGGCTATATTGCCCAGTTCCCGCTCAAGGCACAGGTGCGCAAATCTGCACAAACCGCTGAGGCCAAGCATGGCCTTCTGATCGAAAGTATTCACGGCCTTGAGACCATTAAATCTATTGGCGCGGATGGACGTTTCCGCTCACGCTACGGTGATTATGTGGCCGATAATGCGTCGCATGGCCAGACTTCGCGCTTTATCTCGGCGCTGAGCGTCAATGCAACGGGCTATGTGCAGCAAATTGCCACTGTGGTTATCGTATTGTTCGGTATGTATATGATCAAGGAAGGCGACCTTAGCATCGGTGGATTGATTGCGACTGTGTTGCTCGGAAGTCGCGCGATTGCGCCTATTGGCCAGATTGCCAATCTTATGACGAAATATCACCAAGCGGACGGCGCACTGAAAACGCTGGAAAAAATTATGGCGCAGCCGGTTGAGCGCCCGCAGGAAAAGCAATTCCTGCACCGCCCCGATTTGCAAGGAGCGCTGGCTTTTGAGAAAGTCGGGTTTTCCTATCCCGGCACAGACCGCAAAGTGCTGGACGAGATTTCCTTTTCCATCAAGCCCGGTGAAAAAGTCGGGATTGTCGGGCGCATTGGCTCTGGCAAAAGCACAATCGCCAAAATTATCATGGGGCTTTATGATGCCAGTGAAGGCACAGTATTGCTCGATGATACAGATTACCGCCAGATTGACCCCGCCGATATGCGAAAGGCTACCGCCTATATTGCGCAAGATGTGTTCCTCTTTAGCGGCAATGTACGTGATAATATCGCCGCCAGTTTACCCCATGCCAGCGAGGCGCAAATTCTGGAAGCATCCAAAAAAGCAGGCGTGCATGATTTTATCTCCCGCCATCCAATGGGATACGATACTCCAGTCGGCGAGCATGGTAATAATCTCTCTGGTGGCCAGAAGCAGGCAATCGCACTTGCGCGTGCCATATTGCTAAATCCGAAAATTCTGGTGTGCGATGAGCCGACAAACGCGATGGATATGCAAGCCGAGGCTGGCTTTATCAATTTCCTACGTGAAGATGTGAAAGACAAAACGCTTATTTTGATTACGCACCGCACCTCTATGCTGCCTGCTGTTGATCGTCTTATTTTGATGGATCAGGGCAAACTTATAATGGACGGCCCGCGCGATAAAGTTTTAGAAGCGCTGAACGGCGGCAACGTCAAGGTGAAGGCGTAACGATATGAGAAAATTCCGCGAAGAAGATTTTATGAGTGAGTTGGAGGCGGCGACAAGGCTGCGCCCATCACGCGCCTCAATGATTTTGCTCTTTACGATTATCGCGCTGATTATTGCCTTTATTGTTTGGGCATCCTATTCGCGCATAGAGGAAATTTCGCGCGGGAGCGGTCAGGTTGTTCCGACGCGCGAAATTCAAGTCGTGCAATCGCTTGAGGGCGGGGTGCTGCAAGAAATTCTCGTCAAGCAAGGCGAGATCGTTAAAAAAGGCGATATTTTACTGCGCATTAGCGATGTGCTTTTTGCCTCCGAAGAGCGCGGCGCGGAAGCGCAGTTTTCCGGGCTCGCCGCTAAGCGTGCGCGCCTAGAGGCCGAGGCGAAAGGCACTGAATTTGTTGTGCCGCAGACTATTCAGGACAATGCGCCGAGAATGGCAAGCAATGAAATAGACTTATATAAATCACGTCAATCCGAGCTTAAAAACTCCTATGAAATTCTCGATCAGCGCATTGAAAAAGCGCAGGCCGATATGGCCGAAGTAAATGCGCAAATAGGCCGCTTGTCACAGAACAAAAGACTGCTCGGGCAAGAGCTGGACATTACGCGCGAGATGGTGCGCAAACGCGCCGTGCCTAAACTGGAAGAGATACGCCTTAACCGCGAACTGAGCGATATAAGCGGCCAGATTAATGCCGAGAGCCAGCGCAAATCCTCCCTTCAAGCCGAAGTGAATACGGCGAAAAAGGAAAAGGAAGGGCAGGAGGCTAAATTCCGTTCTCAAGCCTTGAGTGAGCTCAACGAAGTGCATACACAAATCTCGCGTCTTGAGGAGAGCCTCAAATCCATGGGTGATCGCGTGGATAGAACCGAAGTGCGCTCCCCCGTTGATGGTATTGTGAATAACATCGCGATCAATACGGTTGGCGGCGTGGTCGAGCCCGCTATGAAACTGGTGGAGATCGTCCCATCCGATGATGAACTTAAAATCGTTGCGCGCGTACCGCCCGAAGAAGTTGCGTTCTTGCGTCCTGATTTGCCGGTTAAAGTTAAGATTAGCGCGTATGATCCACAAAAATATGGCGCGCTGGACGGCGTTCTTTCACGCATAGGCGCGAATAGTGTGCGCGATAATGAGGGGAATATTTTCTTCGAGATCGAAGTGCATACGGACAAAAACTATTTGGGTGACGAAGAGCATCCCTTGCCAATCACGCCCGGTATGGTTGCCGATGTCGAGGTCATAACCGGAAAGCGCACAATATTAGAGTATCTTCTAAAGCCGCTACTTCGCGCGCGCGATGTTGCTTTGACGGAAAGGTAGGGCTTATCGATGCTCCGTTTTCTCGTTCATCCTTTTGTCCGGCTTTTGATTTTGCTGCTTTTACTTGGCGCGATTATTTTTGTAGCGCTTGATACCACTGGCGTTAAAGCGCGGGTTAGTAACCTTGTATTCGAAACCTATATCAAGCTCAAACCGCGCCCGCCCTCCGATCAGGTGGTCTTTGTTGATATTGATGATCTCTCGCTCTCTAAGGTTGGGCAGTGGCCTTGGCCGCGCACCGTACTTGCGGAGATGATTGAAAATATCAATGAAGCCGGCGCTAAAGTTATTATATTTGACGGCGTTCTGGCCGAGCCTGACCGCACATCACCAGACAGCATTGCGAGCTTGCTGGATGAGACTCACCCCGCGCGGGAGGCCTTGGAAAATCTACCCCATCATGATGGCGTTTTGGCGCAGACAATTCAAAAGGCGCAGAATTTTGTCGCCGGTTTTTCGCATGGCTCAAACCCTGACTCACCGTTGCTTAAACGTAATATTCTGGTCAAGCAGGATGTG
>JBBKXC010000187.1:0-3419 GCA_037969275.1 Bdellovibrionales bacterium
GTAAAGCTGTCGTAGTTATCAATCATAACTAACATGAATAAAATGCACCCTCTTTTATTGCTCTGCAATATGCTAATTTATCATGGAAAATGCAAGTGTATAGAGTGCATTTGCATAGTTTTCTTTCTTACATCTAGAGGGTAAACTGTCGCCCATGCGCCGTATAATCAAATCGCGACATAGTATGAAATTCACAGTTTTGGCTGTCATGATGATGATTGCGGTCAAGGTTTTTGTTGTGGACGGGCTCAACGCCTATATGCCGGACAATAAAAAAACGCATGCTCCTCAGCAAATTGTGCAAGCAATCATGCCTGATGTTTCTGAAATTTCTCAGGAGCATGACATTGCACCGCAAAAGCCAAAATTTAATCGGGATGTTGTTTATATTGATTTTAGCAATTTAATGCCACAGCCAGAATCTATCGCTGTTGAGCGTCAACGCGAAGAACTGACAAAAGAGCCCTTGCCTACCGCCGATAGTAAGGCGGAGACTTCATTGCTTGTTCCCGAAAAATCTGCGTTACCGCCAAAATTTCCAGGGCCAGATGCACGCATTGTTATCATTATCGATGATATGGGGATGGCGCGGCAGTATACGCAAGATGTTATTGATTTACAGGCACCGCTTACATTGGCATTTTTACCTTACGCTCAGCATTTGTCGGACTTTACACTTCCCGCTAAAGCGAAAGGCCACGAGCTTATAATTCATGTGCCGATGGAGCCTATGGATTCTAGCCTTAGTCTCGGGCCTGCTGGTTTGACGACAGACCTTTCTGCGGAAGAGTTAACCCGCCGCCTTGATGAAAATATTTTTAATGCATTTGAGGGTTATGTCGGTATCAATAATCATATGGGCAGCAAGCTCACGCAAAATGTTCCGGCCATGCGCCTTGTGATGGGCGCCCTTAAAGAGCGCGGCCTTTTCTTCGTGGATTCAAAAACTATCGGCAGTTCTGTTGCGGCCAATATTGCGGATGAATTTGGTGTGCCTTATGCCGAGCGTGATGTGTTCCTCGATCATGATGAAGGCTTAGCTGCTGTTATGCGTGCATTGGGCAAGCTTGAGGAAACAGCGCGCCGTAAGGGCTATGCTATAGCCATTGGTCATCCCAAGAAAAATACAATTGCGGCGCTACGCCAATGGTTGCCGACTTTAGCTGAGCGCGGCCTTATCATGGTTCCTGTGAGTGAGGTTCTTTCATATCCTGCTGGATCGTCGCGCGCTCCGGTTTCTGCTGTTTCATTTAACCCGAAAAACTTACCGATTATTTATGAAGATCAATAGCGTCTTCGGCGGCGCGGATAAGTGCGCGGGCTTTATTACAGGTTTCTTCATATTCTGATTGCGGCACGCTATCCGCCACAACGCCAGCGCCAGCTTGTACGTATAATTTATTATCTTTAAGCAAGGCGGTGCGAAGAGCTATGCAGGTATCCATTGTGCCGTTGCCGGAGATATAACCGACGCAGCCGCCGTAATAGCTGCGGCGTGAGCTTTCGAGCTCTTCGATGATTTCCATGGCGCGAATTTTAGGGGCACCGCTCACCGTTCCGGCGGGGAAACCAGAAAATAGAGCGTCTAAAATGCCAAGGTCGCTGCGGAGTTGACCGATAACATTCGAAACGATGTGCATGACATGGGAGTAGTATTCGACTTTAAAATCTTCGGTAACTTTAACACTGCCGATTTCTGCAACCCGGCCGACGTCATTACGGCCTAGATCGAGGAGCATAAGATGCTCCGCGCGCTCCTTAGGGTCGGAAAGTAAATCTGCCGCGAGCGCCCTATCTTCTTCCGGCGTTGCGCCGCGTTTTCTCGTTCCCGCTATTGGGCGAATGGTGACCTCGTTTTCGCGGACGCGCACCAAAATTTCGGGGCTAGAACCAACGAGCGCAAAATTCTCGAATTGGAAGTGAAAGAGAAACGGGGAGGGGTTTAGTCTTCTGAGGCTGCGGTATAGCTCGAAAGCGGGGAGGTCAAAATCGACTTCGAAGCGCTGCGAGGGGACAACCTGAAAAATATCGCCGGCGCGGATGTATTCCACTGCGCGCTCTACCATGGCGCAATATTCATCTTGCGTCGTATTGGAGGTGATGGAAAGCGGCGTGCTCAGAGCGCTTTCAAGCTTAGGTGGCTCAAAAGCTTTATGCAGTTTTTGTATGGCCTCTTCAATTTTTTCGCAGGCTTGCGCATAGACATCTTTGCCCAGCGCGCCATTGTTTCCTGCATGGGTATAAACGGGGCGCACAATGCACATCATGTTTTTAACATTGTCGAAAATAACCAATGTTGTTGGCCGCGTCATGATGCTATCGGGAATGCCTAGGCTATCCGGATTGGTGTCTGGAATGGTTTCCGCAAGACGCACCATATCATACCCCATATAACCAAATAGACCAGATACAGCCATCGGCGGGACGTCATTTGGCTCGACATCAATATGACATCTTTTGATGAGCTTTTTAAGTGAGGTTAGAGGATCGTCATTTTCTATGTTCCATGATCCGTAATCATTCCAGATCTTAACTTGCTCATCATTACAGGACCATAGGATGTCTGGCTCGAACCCAATAATGGAGTAGCGTCCAAGTACCGTTCCGCCCTCTACGGATTCAAGTAAAAACCCATGGGAATTGCGCGCGCAAAGCTTGTAATAGGCCGCGACGGGCGTAACCATATCGGCTGGCAACCAGCAGTAAACGAGCTGGGTTTTTTCCGCATCGTAATGCTCGGAAAAAACGCCGGATTTAGGAAGGAGGTTCGCTTTCATACTCAAGGACTACATTGCATCGGTGGAGCCATACATACGCGAAATTACGCTTTCATTGACTCTGACATTGTAGTTTTGCTGCTTACTCTCAAAGTAAAGTGTGCTTGTCTCATTCTCTGCGTCCATGCTCGCGCTATCTTGCAAAGTTTTGAGTTCGGCGTCATTACTTTTAGCTATGTCTGGTAAAGCAACTCTCGTAACTGTAGCAAGAGCCAAACCGTTTTCTATGTCTATAAGAATAAGTTCACCTTGTGTTGCCGAAAATATCTGGGTGATTGTTGCATCGGTCATAGGGGATTTAACGTCTTCGTTGCGTTTGAGCTCACGAGCTTTAAGAGTGTCTTTTTGCACTGTCTTTGCGACTTGTACAAGATTTTGACCTTCCACAGAGGCTGCTTTTAGAATATCGCTGACATGATTACGGTTATCGATGCGGCGGTTGTCATCAATCCAGCTTTGACGGAGCGTTTGCTTAACCTCTTCGAAAGGGGTGTAGGAAAGCGGGGTGACTTTATTAATGCGTACAACAACCATGCGTCCATCAGATAATTCTGTAACGGGGGAGCTTTCTCCCTCGAAGAACTCATAGGTCAGTTTTGTAATCTCGGCCTGATCGTCGCCGAACTGATCGAGTGGGTGGTT
>JBBKXC010000188.1:0-6633 GCA_037969275.1 Bdellovibrionales bacterium
GCTGGCGTGACACCTGCCGCAGGAAATGAAGGCGGAAGCGCTACAAAGTCAGGCGCTTCTTCAAATGCTAGTTCAGCACAAATATCGGATCTGCGCGCTGAAAAAGATGCGCTGCAAAAACGCTTGGCAGCGATGGAAAACGAAAATGAAAAATTACGTGTTACGCGCGCAGCTGTCGCGAATGCTCCTACGCCTACAACATCTATGACGCCGCCGCTCTCAATTATGGAGTCAACGCAAGTTGATGGCCTTAAAAAACAAATTGAGTCACTACGCGTTGAAAACACTGAATTGAAAAAATTGAGCGCGGCGGCCAAAACGGCTTTGCCACAAACAACCGATGTGTCCGTGATTGAGTTGGCGCGTGAAAACCAGCGTTTGCAAGCTATGCTTAAAGATCAATCAACGACAAATAACTTCGAGGCTGATGTTAAGTCTTTAACTCAGCAAATAGCTTCATTAGAGCAGGAAAACTTAAACCTAACCCAAAAGGCCAAGGAAGTTGATAATGTTGGTAAGAATGAGCTTGAGCGTCAAATATTAGCTCTAAAAAGCGAAAATGATGCATTGCGCATTAATCTAGGTGAAAAATCGGATGCGCAAGTAGGCTTTGTTGAAATTCAAAAAGATATTTCTAATCTGGAGCAGGAAAATGAGGCGCTTGCCGGGCGTATCGCCACTTTGCTGCAAGAAAAAGACGCGATTACAGGTCAGCTTAGTTTTTATGAAAGCGAGAATGATCGCTTAAAGGTTGAGGGCAGTGCGCCGCATACTAATGAGGCACTCCTTGAGCAATTGCGCGTTGAAATTCAAAAAATTGAGCGCACAAATGCTAAGATGCTCGCGGAGAAAGAGGCTGAAGTTGCAGGGTTGCAGTCTCAAATTACCGCGCTGCGCACAGAAACTGTACGCAGTGAAGTATCTAGCGAAACGGAGATACGCACTCTTGAGGAAAAGCATAATACGCAAGCTGAAGCGCTGCGTATTAAAAATGAAGCCCTTAAAGCGGAGCTAGTATCCCTTTCAAAAGATCAGGCTATTGTTGCGGGTTTAAAAGATAATGTCCTTACGTTGGACAATGAGAAGGCTGCTTTGCAAAACGCGTTGCAAGCTTCTGAGATGAAGCTGGCCGAAATGAAAACCCAACTGGACGCCGAGACGATAAACCGCACGCTGGTTGATGACCTTAATAAAGAGATAGGTGGATTGAAGGCCGATATCGCCGAGCTCGGAGCAATGAATTCATCCCTTGAAGAGAAGCTGGCCGATGGGCGCGAAGTTCTTGGTGGAAAAACTGCTTTGACCAATGAAATTCAAGCTAAGCTTGATAATGTACGTTCTGAAAACGAATTGCTTAAAGGGCGTTTATCATCTTTGGAGCCACTTAAGTTGGAGCTTGCTGCTCTGAAAACAGAGAACGCGCAGTTGCAGGCCAATCTTGAAAGTAAGCTGAGCAACGAAGGCGATGCTGCATCCCAAATAAAAGACCTTTTGGTTCAAAACGAGACATTGCGCTCGGAATTAGCCGAAAAGAGTGACACTGCCCAAACGCAGATTAGCGCGCTAGAGCAAAATATTTCAGAGCTACAAGAGAAGAATGAAGCGCTGCTCGTTAAGGCCGAGGAAAGTCTTAAAGCCGCTGCGTCGCAAGCCGAGGATTTACGTAGCGAGTATGAGGAAAAAATTAGCGCAATGGAAAGCGCTCTTGATGAAAGTGCAACGATAGCAGCTGCCGATGTCGAAGCGCTGAGATCCGAAATTTCGACTTTAAAAAACGACAATAAAATGCTGAGCGATAAGGTTGTTGACGTCGAATCCATGATGCAGGTGCAGTTACAGGGAAATAGTGATAAGACGGCGGAAGAGGCCATCACCATTACGGAAGAAATCGAATCCATGACATCTGATGATGCGGGTATTGAGGCGCTATCATCTTTGCAAATGGATCTCGAAAATCTTCAATCTGAAAATCAGGATTTGCGGATGGCTATGGCCAATGCCGATCAGTTCAATGGGACGTTACAATCCGACCTTGAAGAGGCGCGTATATCACTATCAAATATGAAAGATACGATAATTGTTTCGCAAGGCTCTGCCTCCGACATGACTGTTGACGATAACTCCGCTGAAAAAATTGCTGCGCTACAGGCGCGTAATGAAAAACTTAGCGAAAAACTGGAAGAACAGAAAAAAGAATATCTTAGCCTTGTGCATGATGTCGAAACAATGAAGGCTGAATCAGCGCAAATACCAATGGCAAAAAATGTGTCACTTGGAAGCGAAGAGCTTAGCAAATTGCGCGTAGATAATCATATTCTTTCTGAAGAAAACGCAATATTGAGGCAAAGGCTGACGGGGCATGATCTGCCTAACGTAAAGGAGGCATCTGCGTCATCTGTTTATAAAGTATCTAAAAAGCCTGAGCATGTTGTAGCGCAAAATGATGCGCCCGTTTCTAAGGGTAACCCGCAGGTCGCCGCGAAGGCCCCTGCGGTTGATTTGGAGCAGCGCATGGCCGAGCAGCAGGCACGCGAAGAAATTACCGCGCTTGCGGCAATAGAGCCTGCCGCAGGCAGTGCGCAGCAAAGTTCTGTCCTTTCTGAAACGAAAGATGCAGTGGAAGTCGTTGCAATGCCTTCGCCGTCACCTGCGGATGTGCTCAATGATGCTATGCCCTTTGAAGAGGACGGGATGAGTGAAGCACAAAAGCTTGAGCGTTCTTTGAAGCGTCAAATTGCTACCTCCACACCAGCCTCTATGCCTATTGCGCAATCTTCTGTTGGCGCGCCTATTATTAATCAGGACTTTCAATCCGAGCCATTGGGTGACGCGATCTCAGATAATGAGATTATGGAGCGTAAAGAGCGCGTAGCTACTATAGATGTAGCAAATGAAAATGTATCTTCTGCCGCTCCTATTTCAAAGAGTGGTTATTTTAGTCCAACAGTTGATGTCGCCGGCGTTTTACAAGGCGCAAATATAAACCTTGTTGATAATGTGAGTGTCGTTGATAGCCACTCTGGGGCAGACCGCGTCGCGTATCAATGGCGCAGCAACGGCGACCTTTTCGGCTCGGCGCAGCAAAAACCCATTTCAAATATGGGACAGTTTGACGAATATGTTCGCGATTATCTGACCGCTACAGAGCAGCGCTGCACAGGGGATTTTGCCATCGTGCCGTCCTCGACGACGCAGTTCGGACAAACGCGGGTTGATAGCTATGAAATCGCTTGTGTCGGTGCTGGCGTTGACTCTTCAGCCTCCGTTGTTTTCTTTAATAAAGATGGGACTTTCACGGCATTAGCTCATGAAGCAACTACGCAAAAGATGGCTATAGCGATGGAAGCGCGTGATAAGATTGCGCATTCTGTTGATCGTTCTTAGGCCCCTCACGAATAAGAGCGCATAGCGCACAAATAAAAACCGGCCCATTGTGAGGCCGGTTTTTTGTATGTATTTTACTAAGCTTAAGCGGAGAGTTTTTCGAGCTCTTTTTCGAGCTCCTTGATGTTCTTTTTGATCTCTTTTGCACGCTCTTCTTTGTCACTATCGGACGCGCCGACTACGGCAAAAGGCGTGAACATTTTCATGGCGCGCTGGAACATATCAATATTCTTGCGGTTCATTTCCTCTAGGCTACTTGGGATGGCTGGAAATACACCGATGCCGCCAATGCCTTCAAAAGATTTGTTAATATTTGTGCGCAGCTGCTCCTGATTTTTTGTCAAAATATCCAGCGTGTGCTCGAGATAATTCGGAACAACGCTTTGGATGTTGTCACCGTAAAAACCGATCAACTGACGCAGGAAATTAGTGGGCAGCAAATTTTGTCCGCGTGATTCCTGTTCCACAATGATTTGCGTAAGAACAGAGCGCGTCAGATCGGCGCCGCTTTTGGCATCCTGAACAACAAAATTATGTCCTTCTTGCACCATTTCGCAGAGGTCGTCGAGTGTGACATAGCTGCTGCGGCCTGTGTCATACAGGCGGCGGTTGGCGTATTTTTTGATGATGGTTGGCTCATCCGGGCCGCGTCGGGTTCTTCCCATTTTGCTGCACCTTTTCATAAACAGTTTTGCACAATAGTTTGCATTATATGCACAAAAAGCCGCAGGTCAAAATATTTGTAATGAAATCGTATCATAAAAGGATTATGGTATGGCCATGCGAAACGGCCCCAAACCACTTTCTGTCCATCTCGGGATGACTGGCGCTTTCCTGCAAGGGCAGGAAAATGCGGCTAAAGCGCTATCCGAAATGATCCGCGGTATTCAGTATTACCAAAAAGCCGAATACAAACCGCATCGTTCGAAACGCGATATAATCTGGCAAAGCGGTCAAACGACATTGCAAAAAATACAATGTGAAGTAGTTGGAAGCGTAAGCGGTGAGCAGCCCCGTCCTAGCTGTATTCTCATTCCCTCACTGATTAATGGCTCGGATATACTTGACCTGTGCGAGCAGCGTTCTTTGGCAAGTTGGCTCGGGGCGCAAGGCATGGATATTTACCTTCTTGATTGGGGAAATTTGCTGCAGGAAGACGACAAGGATATTTCGATTTCCAACTTGGTTGAGGAGCGTCTTTGTGTTGCATTGCTCTATCTCAAGGAACGTATTGGTGATGCACCTTTGCATGGCCTTGGTTATTGTATGGGCGGCGCTTTGACGCTTGGCGCCGCGCATGTGCATCCGGATATATTCAAGAGCATCACACTTCTCGCAACGCCGTGGGATTTCTTTGCTGGTACGCAAACTCTTTTGAACCGCGTCCGTTTTTGGGCGCCTTCGGCTTTGCATGGCGTGGCTCTTACCGGGTTTTTGAGCGCGGATGCGCTGCAATCTCTCTTTGCCAGTGTTGACCCGATGTTGACGCAAAAGAAGTTCTCCCGCTATGCAAATATGGATCAAAATTCGCATGAGGCCAAATTATTTATAGCGGTTGAAGACTGGCTTAATGATGGTAAGTCTTTGCCCAATGTTATTGCGAAGGAGTGCATTGAGGGGTGGTTTTTACAAAACAAGCCTTATTCTGGCGCATGGGAATTGGATGGCCACATGGTTAATCCATCGCGCATTGAAACGCCTGTTTTGATTGTGGCGTCAAAGGCCGATCGCCTTGTGGAGTTCGACTCCGCGGCCTCGTTAAAAGCGATCCTGCCAAACGCTTCTTTGTGTGAAGTGACATGTGGTCATATTGGCATGATTGCGGGTAAGCATAGCATTGCGCAAGTTTGGGAACCGATTGCGCAGTGGATGAAAAATTACAACCCCCAAGGTTGAAACCCCTTGCAAAGCTCTGCTGCCTTGCTATTGTGCTCTCATCTTTAATTCACCCATCCGAGGATAAAGCCATGACCGACCAAGACCCTATCGTAATTGTCAGTGCAAAAAGAACAGCAATCGGAACATTGGGCGGTGGGCTGAGCACCTTAAGTGCACATGAGCTTGGCCGCGATATTATCAAGGCTGTGCTGCTTGATTCCGGTGTTAACGCCGATGAAGTTGATGATGTGATTATGGGGCAAGTTCTTACCGCTGGCGCCGGCCAAAATCCAGCGCGTCAAGCCGCAATTCATGCCGGCATTCCACAGGACAAAACGGCGCTAACTATTAATCAGGTTTGCGGCTCCGGCCTTCGCTCCGTTGCCTTAGGCATGCAAGCGATTTTGAGCGGCGACAGCGCGATTGTTGTTGCGGGCGGGCAGGAAAGCATGAGCAATTCACCGCACTGCGTCCAGATGCGCAATGGCGTGAAATTCGGCAATGTCGAGATGGCCGACACAATGATCAAGGACGGACTTTGGGATGGATTTAATGACTATCACATGGGCGTTACGGCAGAAAACATTGCTGAGAAATATCAAGTTACACGCGATGATCAGGACAGCTTTGCCGCGCTATCACAAAACCGCGCCGAGGCCGCAATTAATGATAATAAATTTGCCGCCGAAATCGTGCCGGTAACTATCAAAACACGCAAAGAAGACATCATTATAGATAAGGATGAATTTCCGCGCGCCGGTGTGACGAGTGAAATGCTCGACAAATTGCGTCCTGCTTTTAAAAAGGATGGCACGGTAACGGCCGGTAATGCATCGGGTATTAATGACGGCGCAGCGGCGGTTGTATTGATGCGTCAAAGTGAAGCAACGAAACGTGGGCTTGTGCCTCTGGCGCGCATTGTGTCTTGGGCTACGGCTGGCGTTGATCCTGCTGTGATGGGTACGGGGCCAATTCCTGCATCACGCAAAGCACTGGAAAAGGCAGGCTGGAAAGTTTCTGACCTTGATTTGGTTGAATCAAATGAAGCTTTTGCGGCGCAAGCGTGCTGCGTGATGAAAGAAATGGGTTTTGATCCGGCCAAAACAAATGTCAATGGTGGGGCTATTTCCTTGGGTCACCCTATCGGTGCATCCGGTACGCGCGTTCTTGTGACATTGCTGCACGAGATGGCACGCCGTGACGTACAAAAAGGTCTCGTGACGTTGTGTATTGGCGGCGGCATGGGGATTGCTATGTGTGTTGAGCGCACACAAGGAATTGAGTGGAAAAAAGTAGCTTAGTATTTTTATTAGACATTTAAAGAGAAGGTTTGACGATGAGTGGAGTTGCAATCGTAACAGGCGGAACGCG
>JBBKXC010000189.1:0-6868 GCA_037969275.1 Bdellovibrionales bacterium
TCCAGCAAGGCAAAAAATGTAAAACCGGCAAGTGCCACCAGAAGAAGAATTCCGATAAAATATGTCAGTAGTTTCATAGTGTGATCCTTATGGCTTGATTGCAGGAACATTATTAAAAAAGCGAGAGAAGATCAATCGCCTTTGCTGGTGTTTGTGAAGAATAATTTTCAGAGTGATAAAAATGCGCTATAAGGATGCCCATGAAAATGAACCCTCAGCTTTCCTCACATTCTTTAACCATGCCGGTTGTTTTGATCGGGATGATGGGCAGCGGCAAAACGCATTTCGGGCGCTTACTGTCGTCGGCTCTTGATTTGCCGTTTCATGATAGCGATAACCTAATCGAGAAAAAGGCTGGATGCAGCGTGAGCGAAATTTTCGAGCGTTGGGGCGAGGGGAAGTTCCGCGAGGCCGAAGCAAACACCATTCAGGATTACATTGCGCAAGGCCCTTCTGTACTGGCCACAGGCGGCGGCGCGATCTTGAATGCGCAGACGGCTGAGGTGGTTTTTTCTCAAAGCATCTCCATTTGGATTGACGCCCCGCTGGACGTAATACTGGAACGTGTGTCCAGAAACAAAAACCGCCCTTTACTGGCTTGCGAAAATCCCCGCGAAGTCTTACAACAGCTTATGGAGGCGCGCGCACCAATTTATGAGAGGGCGCGCATTCACATCAAGGTAGGCGAGGAAAATACCGAGCGGACCTTGGAAAAAATTCTTGATGCAATACAAAAGCAATTGGCTTTAGAAGGATAATGAACGGATCATCATGGCGAGTACCGTTGTTACTATAGATTTGGGGGCGAAGGATTACGATATTTATATCGGAGAATCATTGCTTTACCGCATCCATGACATGATTCCGCAGGAAATTCCGGGCCGAGGCTTTTTCATTGTTACCGATGAAAATGTGAATGCTTATGCCCAGAAGGTTAAAGACACGCTAGTTTCGCAAGGAGCAGGGCAGTGCGAAATTCTGGTTTTGCCTCCCGGTGAAAAAACAAAATCATTTGCTGTGTTTCAGCAGCTTTGTGAGTGGCTCTTGGAAAACAAGGTTTCGCGCGATTCTGTAGTTATGGCAGTGGGCGGTGGTGTTATTGGCGATTTAACCGGCTATGCCGCGGCCAGCGTTCTGCGCGGCGTTAGTTTCATTCAAGTGCCGACAACTTTATTGGCGCAAGTCGATAGCTCGGTTGGTGGCAAAACGGGTATCAATAGCGCGCAAGGCAAAAACCTTGTTGGTGCTTTTTATCAGCCCGCAGTTGTGATTGCTGATTTGGAAACGCTGAACACCTTGCCGCGCCGCGAATTGCTGGCTGGCTATGCCGAAGTTGTGAAATACGGACTTATTAGTGACGCCAATTTCTTTGACTGGTTAGAGGATAACGGCCTTAAAGTCTGTGATCTGGACAGCGACGCCCTTAGTAATGCTGTTGAGAAATGTGTGCGGGCTAAGGCCGATGTTGTGGTCGCCGATGAAAAGGAAGAGGGGCGCCGCGCTTTGCTTAATCTGGGGCATACCTTTGGACACGCGCTGGAGGCTGCAGCAGGTTATGATGGCCGCCTTTTACATGGCGAGGCCGTGGCGATAGGTATGGTTATGGCGTTTGATCTCTCTGTGCGCCTTGGGCTTTGCGCGCGTGAGGATTTGGAGCGCGTTGAGCGCCATTTGGGCGCTGTCGGCCTTCCAACCCGCGCGTCCTTTATCAATCCGCCCTTAAAAGTTGATGCGGATAAGCTTATTAAGCTTATGGGCAATGACAAAAAGGTCAAGCAGGGAAAAATCAATTTTATTCTCGTGAAGCGGATCGGTGATGCCTTCGTATCATCCGACGCGCCACTTGAGTTGGTGCGCGAGGTCGTTTCTGATTCTCTGGGCGCCGAGGGACAATCTTTAAATGAAATGTTGCAGGAAAAATGGAAATCGGTCTTCTCCTCCCAATAATTGCTATTATTGTCTTACTCGTGCTTTCGGCCTTTTTCTCTGGCTCGGAAACCGCGTTTACGGCGGCGTCACGCGTTAGACTTCATGCGCATGAGAAAGAGGGCAACCTCCGCGCGCGTCAGGTGAACCGCATCCGCGAGCAAAAAGACCGTATGATCGGTGCTTTATTGCTGGGGAACAACCTCGTCAATATTATGGCTTCAGCGCTGGCGACCAGCGTGCTCATCAAGATGTTTGGCGAAGCCGGCGTAATTTACGCCACTTTCGTCATGACGCTCATGGTTTTGATCTTTGCTGAAGTTTTGCCTAAAACCTACGCTTTTCACCATGCCGATAGTATGTCGATGCGCATTGCCCCGTTGGTGCGCGCGATCATCTTTATTTTCGCGCCGATCACTGAAGCTGTAACATGGATTGTGCGCGGAGTTCTTAGGCTTTTTGGCGTGGATATCTCCAAAGTTATGGCCGGATCGCATCTCGAGCTTTTGCGCGGCGCAATTGAGATGCATGAAGGCCCAGAGCAGGAAACCAACGAGCAACGTGCGATGCTGCGCTCTATCCTTGAGCTCTCCGAGGTTGATGTTGAAGACATCATGATCCACCGCAAGAATGTCACCATGCTTGATATTGAGGACACAACCGAGAATATTGTCGAGCAAGTGCTGGAAAGCCCATTCACGCGTCTTCCGCTTTACCGCGAAAATCAGGATAATATTGTCGGCGTTTTACACGCTAAATTGCTGCTCAAAGAGCTGCGTAAAGCTGGCGGCGAAATCGGGAGCATCAATCTCAGTAACGTCATGATGGCCCCTTGGTTTATCCCCGAAAGCACAACGTTAAGTGAGCAGTTACAAGCGTTCAGGGCCCGTAAAGAGCATTTTGCCATCATCATTGATGAATATGGAAGCTTCATGGGAATTGTGACGCTCGAAGATATTCTCGAGGAAATTGTCGGGGAAATTGATGATGAACATGACGAGACGATGCAAGGAGTGCGGGTGCTTCCCGGTCACCGTTATCTGGTCGATGGCTCGGTTACTATCCGCGATTTGAACCGTGAATATGAATGGGGCTTACCCGATGAAGCTTATTCAACGCTGGCCGGGCTGGTTTTGCATGAATCTAAAATGATCCCTGATGTTGGCCAGTCTTTTCGCTATCACGATTTCCGTTTTGATATCGTCAAGCGCCATAAGAACCAGATTACCCTTATTCGCGTAGTTCCTCCGGAGGAGACCGAAGAATAGCGTTTAATATCTCCGCGTTCCCTCGCAAATGCTCAGGATTAATTGTACCGACAACCGCGCTTGTAACGGCGGGATGGGCAAAGCAGAAGCGGAACACGTCTTCTATATTTGTATTGTAGCCACTCGAAAGCGCCTTTTTCAAAAGCACGCCTTTGCCATGTGTGGTTGCAAAATCAAGCACGTCCTTTTCAGCCGTATAATTGGGCGTATAGGTTGCCATCACGGTGTCCATAAATTCCAGAGCGCGCATGCCGCCCTCCGCCGTTTTGGTCGATGCGCCAATAGCACGCACCAACCCACGGCGCTTGAAATCTTGCATAGCGCGAATAACGTCATCCGATAAGTTCGGCAAATCATCCCCGTCCGAATGTATAAGAAAGATATCGATGTAATCCGTGTTGAGCCGCTCAAGGCTGCACTCTAAAGACATCTCCAGATAACCCGGCGAGAAATTATAGCGGCTATTGCCATCTTGATATTCTTCGCCCGCCTTGCCAATAATGACCCAATCCTCGCGCTGGCCGCAAAGCAAACGCCCGAGGCGCTCTTCGCTGAGGCCATAGGCTGGCGCGGTGTCCAGCGTATTAATACCAAGCTCCTTCGCGCGCGTCAGAAGATCCGCAAGGTCGCTTTCTTCCGGCAGTTCAAAGGCTGTGGGGTATTTGATGCCTTCATTACGGCCAAATTTCACCGTCCCCAGCCCAAGGGGGGAGAGTTTAATGCCTGTCGTGCCGAGTTCTCTAAGCTCCATGATTTCTTTAGGTTCGCCTTTTTGCAATATAATTAATATAACTCGTTAGATTTAATTCCTATTTTGTCCAGCGTAATTAGCGAAGATCGCCTCATCCCAAGGGGTTTTGGAGTAGGGCACTTCGGGAAGAAAAGTCCAATCCGTTTGATCGCTTGAGGGCATAATTTTATGCTGCTCGAGTTTTTCCATGAGCATGTTGGAAAGAAGCGGCGCAAAGGTGAGCTTTGTTGGCCAACAATAAAGGTGGTCGCCCGCCTCGTGAATTGTCGGGGTGTCGGGCATCCAGCCTTGTGTTGTAGAAGAACCTTCAACGCGATCAATCGGCAGCGTTGCCCATTGTACGGCCTCGACATCAACATTTGGCAAATAGCGGTAGAGGGCGTTTTTGGCGGCGCGGATCATTTCAAGCGGCGGTATCTCTTTTTCTTTTTCTGCCACATGGCCGCCAATATACCAGACAAGCGCGCCACTTTCGGTTTTGTGCGTGGTAATCGTGGCTACAGGCTTATCCGTTGTGCCGACAAGGTGCGCGTAGAGCTCGAACGGTGCGGGTTTAAGCATGCCCATAAGCAAGGGGCGCTTTTGCGTGCGAAGGCCTATGGCGTCACCTTGAGCGCTGGCTATTGCATTATTGGAGGCCGCGCCAGTGTATATGATTTTCTTGGCCGTGATGTTGTGGCGCTCTAAGAAAGCTTTTGGCTCTAGCGGCGTATCAATCATGCGCACTGAATCTTTGTAGGGCTCGGCCAAAGCGCGGATGGCGCTTGGTACATCTAGGACGGGTTCTCCCATGAAAATCGTATGGCCGCGAAAACCGCTGTTTTTTATTTCTTCCGGCCAGTCTGCTTTATCAACGCTATGGACAGAATCGCTCAGAACTTTGCGCGTTACTGTGGTCACAATGCCGCCCATAAAGCCGTTGGGGATTAGGAGGTATTGCGAGGCGGCATTAAGGCGCGCTGCGCTTAAATCAACGGGGCCACCTCCGTTTAGAGCCGAGCGCCAAAGGTTTGGCATCGCGCTAATTGCTTTTGCCAGCGTGTTCACTTTTCCGGCAAAGGCGTATTTCATGCCAGAATGGATAATCCCCTGCGAGGCAATAGATTGCCCGCCGCCAATGGAATTGCTTTCGAGCAAAAGCACGTCATAGCCGAGCGCTTTAAGGCGATTAAACGTCCAAAGCCCCGCAATGCCTGCGCCAAAGATAACTATATCGGCGTGGTGAGGAGCCATTTGCGCACAATCTCTATTTGATGGGGATGCATAAGGGACGGAACATGGCCGCAATCGGCAAATTGCACGAAATCGAGCCCTTTGCCTTTGTAGGTTTCGCGCATACGTTCAATAATCGGCGTTGTGAGAATCATGGATTGCGCGCCGTGGATAAGCTGAATAGGGGCATTTGTATTTTCCCAATACGGCCATAAATCTGTATCGCCCGTCGGCTCATTCTCGAATATTTTGGCGATTTTGGGGTCATAGCCATAGGTAAGGCAGCCATCATCAAGCGCGCGCGCATTGTGTTCGGCCATGTGATGCCACTGCTCATCGCTCACCGGCCCCCATGACAGTCCGCGCGTTTCGCGCATGCGCTTTTCCATCTCGCCGAGCGTGTCGAAGCTGTATTCCTGCGCGATCACCATATGGATGAAATCGAGCGCGGGTTGGGGGACTTCGGGGCCGATGTCGTTTAGAATCATACGCGCAATCGGGCTATCTTTCATTCCAGCAAGTTTCATACCGAGCAGCCCGCCGAGCGACACGCCGAGCCAATCAACGCAAGCTGGGCGCGCCAGATCAAGATGGGCGAGTAAAGCCATGAGATCATGGCAGTATTGGGTGTAGTTATAATCTAGCGGATTGGCTAGGAAATCACTGCGGCCGCGCCCCGGTAGATCTATGGCGATCAGGCGAATGCCGTGCTTGGTCATGTCTTGCGCGATAAAATCGAAATCATGCCCATTGCCTGTCAGCCCATGAACACATATGAGCGGCCGCCCGTTTTCATCACCCCAATCATTATAGACGATGCGGTGATACCCTTGGGAGTTGAGCGAAAGGAATGTTTTTTCTGAAAAAGGCATCAAGTAGGATAAAATAAGGATTGCGCGCTGGCAATCCTTTTACATTAGCCTGTTAATTATAGTGTGAGCACTTAAGACGTAGCAACGATGCTTATATTGCCGTGACAGTGCTTGAACTTTTTGCCAGAGCCGCAGGGGCAGTTAGAGTTGCGCGGCACTTTAGCCCAGCTATTGGGGTCATTGGCATCGAAGGTGTTTTTTACAGGCTCGCGTTTTGGCATATTAGAAACGTTATCGGTGCGCTGTTGAGGCGGCGGCGTATTTGTTGCCGCCGGATCAGTGCGAGTTTCTTGCATTTTTTGCTTGGATGGATCGCCGCCAAGCGCGCCAGGCAAAATCATAGCTAGGCGGTTTTCATCAACGCTGATCTCGAGATAAGAAAGCGTCTGCGTAACGGTTTCACGCAAGGCATCGAGCATAACTTCAAACATACCAAAGGCTTCGCGTTTATATTCATTCAGCGGGTCTTTTTGGCCAAAGGCGCGCAGATTAATGCCCTGACGCAAATGGTCAAGACCGAGAAGATGTTCTTTCCAGCTTTGATCCAGAAGTTGCAGCACGATGGATTTTTCCGTGCGGCGCCAGATATTATCGCCGTAATTGGCAACCTTGGCCGCGATCTTGCGGTCGGCATGATCAATGAGGCGTTCTGTAATTTCGGCCTCTGCAATGCCTTCTTCTTTAGCCCAATCTTGTATTGGAAGTTCGAGATTAAAGACGCGCGCAACTTCATTGGCGAGCGTCTCGCTATCCCATTGCTCAGCATAAGCGCCACTCGGGATATAGGCACGCACAAGGTCTTCCACAACTTGGTGGCGCATATCACGCACAAGCTCTTC
>JBBKXC010000190.1:0-4310 GCA_037969275.1 Bdellovibrionales bacterium
TTTTAATATCGAAGAACCTCAAATGGATCAGGCTGCCCGCGTCCTGATGAGCATTAACGAAAACCTCTGGATGGGTCATTTCGAAATTCCGCGCGACAGCAAGGTTCCAGCTTTCCGTCATACCTGTCTATACCGCGGTATGCAGCGCGTTCAAGGCGCGGCTGACCTTGAAGACCTCGTGGATATCGCCCTTGCCCAATGCGAAAAGCATTATGCGGCCTTCTATCTTCTGGCGCATGCCGATGAGGCGAATGACCAATCCTTGTCCCTCGCCTTGATGGATACGGTCGGCGAGTCCTAAACCTATGAATGACAGCATTTCAAAACTCCATATACTTCTTGTCGGCTGCGGCAAGATGGGCGGCGCGCTTTTGGATGGCTGGCTCAAAAGCGGCATTTGCAACGCGGTGACAGTGCTGGAGCCTTTTCCCCTTGCTGATAAATTCAAAAACAATCCGATTATCACCCATATTAAAGACAGCGCAGCCATCCCCCATGATGCGGATGTCATGCTGCTGGCCACCAAGCCGCAGGTGATGGACGAGGTTTGCGAAGGTCTGCGGGGAAAGATTGATGCGAATATGCTCGTTCTCTCTATTGCCGCCGGAAAATCAATCGAAAGCTTTACCCGGTATTTCGGAACCACTCACCCCATCATCCGCACCATGCCAAACACCCCCGCGGCTATCGGCCAAGGTATAACGGTCGCCGTACCAAACGCCGCGGCCAGCGAACAGCACGTTTCAATCGCGCACGCCCTCTTGCTTGCGGGCGGGCAGGTTGAATGGATTGCCGATGAAAGCTTGCTGGACGCCGTAACGGCGCTCTCAGGCAGCGGCCCCGCTTATATATTCCACCTGATTGAAACACTCGAAAAAGCCGGAACGGATATTGGCCTCCCCGCAGAGCTTAGCGCCAAACTCGCGCGTCAAACTGTTATCGGCAGCGCCGCTTTAGCCCAAGCCGACAGCGAAACCGCGCCAGCAACCCTGCGCAAAAACGTCACCAGCCCCGGAGGAACAACCGAAGCCGCGCTCAAAATTCTCATGGATGGCAGACTGGAAGACATCTACAAAGAAGCTCTCACAAACGCGCGGAACCGCGGGCGCACGCTTAATTCGTAAAAATACCCAGCCAAATAAAATTAATAAAAAAACGCAGCCACCTTTCGATGACTGCGTTTTTATTACTACTATATTTATTTAAGCGGCGCGGTTGCTAAACGGGCGTTTGCCAGCTGGCTTGCCTTTTTGCGCGTATGATCCGCCGTCTTTAGAAGATTTAGCCTTCGTAGGCTGAACACCACGAGGCGCAGTGCTGCCTCTTGTGTCTTTACCTTTATATGGCTGGCCTTTGGATGGCTGGCCGCTTCTTGGCGCATCGCCATTGCCGCGTGCTGGTCTGCTTCTTGGCGCATCGCCGTTTCTTGAATCAGACTTAAACGCTTCGCTTCTGGCTGTTCCGCCTTTGAAAGAATTGCCGCGTGGCGCATCGCCTCTTGGAGCGTCGCCGCGTGGGGCATCATCTCTAAAAGATGGTTTGCCTTTATAGCCGCCGCCAGCGTTTCCGCGTGGAGCATCGCCGCGCGGGGCATCATCTCTGAAAGATGGTTTACCCTTATAGCCGCCTTTAGAGGCATTGCCATGTCTTGGGCCAGCATTACGTTTTGGTTTACCGCGTTTGTAGTCGTCTTTATAACCGCTATCATTCGATGACGCGCTCGGGTCGAGCAAAAGCTCGATCGCGCGCCATTTACGGCCATCTTCGCGAGATACGAAGCTGATCGCTGAACCTTGCGCACCAGCGCGCGCCGTACGGCCCATGCGGTGAATGTAGTCTTCAGCAACCTGCGGAAGGTCATAGTTAATCACGTGCTCGATATGTGGAACATCAAGGCCGCGCGCGGCGATATCTGTTGCCACAAGAATGCGGAAATTCATTTTACGGAAGTTCTGCATCACGCGGTCACGCTTGTTTTGGCGTAAATCACCATGCAGTGCATCGGACGTAAATCCATCGCGGCGCAGATTGGTCGACATGCGGTCTGCATTATGTTTCGTTTTCGCGAAAATAATCACAGAACCAGTACGTTCGTGCAGCTGTGTCAAAAGCTCTTTGTATTTCTGGTCATGCTCAATGCGGATAACTTCTTGCTTGATATTAACGGCAACCACATTGGAATCACCAACAGAAACGCGCTCTGGATTATTGAGATATTTGCTAGAAAGTCTAACAATTTCATTCGGCAAAGTCGCAGAGAACATCAAAGTCTGGCGCTCTTGTGGTAGAAATTTCAAAATGCGGTCAAGCTGCACACCAAAACCCATATCCAACATACGGTCTGTTTCATCCAAAACCAAAAAGTTGGTTTCGTTCAATTTGATTGTACCGCGCTCAAGGTGGTCGTTAATACGGCCCGGCGTTCCAACGATAATCCGGGGATTAGCGCGAAGCTGGTTGTATTGTTTACCCATCGCCTCGCCGCCGATAATAAAGGCGGTTTTAATCGGGCTTTTATATCCCAAGAGCTGATGGACAACCTCAAGAACTTGTTTCGCAAGCTCGCGCGTTGGTGTCAAAATAAGTCCGCCGCCATTTGGAGAGCGTAAAAGTTTCTCAACCATTGGAATAGAGAATGCCGCTGTTTTACCAGTACCGGTCTGAGCAGAGCCCAAAATGTCGTGGCCTTTCAAAGCAAGCGGGATCGCCTTTTCCTGAATAGGAGTTGGGCTTGTGTAGTTCATTTTAGCAAGTGATCTGTTCAGATCATCGGATAAGCCAAAGCTGTCAAAATTTTTCATTTTGTTTTTTCTTTCTTTTTATATTTTTTAATTAGCCGGGCAATAAATTGCGATACGAGAAGCCGGTGCGCACTATACATAGATGTATATGACACGCGGCAAAGCTGTAACACGGCAATTGCAAGACTATATGTATCCGGCATGATTGCCGGATAGCATATTAATTTATGTAATGGTGGTGATTAAGCGGCAGCTTGAAGATTTGCTGCGCTGTCTTTACCCTTTTTAGGGTCGCGCTGTAAATCAAAGCTAATCTTTTGGCCTTCTGTCAAAGTACGCATTCCGGCTTTTTCAACGGCGCTGATGTGTACAAACACGTCTGTTCCGCCATTGTCTGGAGCAATAAAGCCGAAGCCTTTTTGATCGTTAAACCATTTTACTGTACCTGTAGCTGAGTCAGTCATATTTTTTTCCTTCGTTCAAATATGGTTTTTAACGGCGCCGCATTGTGCGTTTAAACGCCGCAATAGCCTGAAAAAGTCGCTAGCCTATAATTGTGAACTTTGCGGAAAAAAAGGTAAGATTCTAAACGTTCCCGTGTCCAATATGTGGGACACTAATTTTTCTGTAAGCTCGTATCTCATAGAGAGAGTTTGTCAAACTGGTGGGCAAAATGACAGGTTTTATGACTCATGTCAAATAAATTCCAGAATATTTAATAAAATCCACCACTTAACAGATTTTTCTCATCTCGAATTTTACCTGAACAACCGCATTATGGCTTCTTTATGCGATTATACATATATTGACACAGCAGCGCAGACATTCTAAAAAATACAAAAGAACAAGACAGGGAACACAATAATGAAATCACAAATGATTGACCCCGTGCGCACCAATATCATCGCCGCCGCCGCACTAGGCACTCTCACGGGCGCGTTTATGATCGCCACCACCTTTTACGAAGCGCCCGCAGACGCCAAATTCGACCTTAGAGAAAAAGACGGTGTGACCACTTATAGCTGCCACGCTAAAAACGAAGAGGGTCAATCGCACTATGCAAGAATTACTGATGACTCGCTATCGCTATACAGAAGGTTCCACATGCCCGATTATCAAATCCAAGCCGCCGCCACCCCCAAAAACATAGAAATTGCTAAGACCTACTGCCTAACCGGAGTAACTCCCGAGGTTTAGTCTATTAAGAAGGGGAAGAATTGACGCTTACCAATTCTCTTTCATCCAGAACTTAACGCGCTCCCACATCGTGCCGGGTTCGACTTGCGCCATGATGTCGGCGGGCATTTCGTCCGAGCGCTCTGAGATATAGGTGAGCAACCCTGCTGTGGTGGCAAAGGCTGGGCCTGATACCGCATCGGGCAGTCCCGAAAGGCGGATGGGCTTACCTAGGCGCACTTGTTTATCCAGCACATGACCGGCCAACTCGCGCATCCCGGGGATTTGCGACGCCCCCCCAGTCAGCACGACGCGACGCCCAAGAACGGGGCCAAGGCCGCTATCGTTGAGCCTTGCGCGAATAAGTTCGAATATCTCCTCAAGGCGCGGCTG
>JBBKXC010000191.1:0-15757 GCA_037969275.1 Bdellovibrionales bacterium
AATGTCGTCTTACTATCCCCAAACAAGGTTATTGATACCCGTGTTTATTTTATATCAGTCTTAATCTTACTATTATTACCCATTCTTTGTTAAGGGGGCTTTAAGATGCAGGAGGAACTTTACGTCTAAATGCGCGTTTTTTCTTGGTTATTGCGCCACTCTCTGCGATAAAGGCGCATTCTAAATGAAGGGGATAAGTATTATGGAAGTATGGATACTGTTTAACGAGGAAATTGAATCCTCGACATCAGAAGCCTTTGAAATTCGCCGTTTTATGGCCGAAGGCCGCGCAATGGGCATTGATGTGAAAGTATTCAAGCCCGAGCAGTTTGACCTTTTGGTCTGTAATGACGATATGCAATCCGTTTTGATTGACGGTAAGGTCATGCCTCTGCCGGACTTTTTGCTCCCAAGGACCTATGTTATTGATACGGGGTATTTCGCTTTGGCGGTTATTCGCCAGTTCGAGCGCCTTGGCGTGAAGGTTTTCAACGGCTCACAGGCTATTGAAACAGTTTCGGACAAGCTCCATACCCACCAAGCCCTTATAGAAGGCGGATTGGCAACGCCGCGTACGATGCTGGCTAAATTTCCAGTGAATATTGATCTGATTGAGCACCATATCGGTTTTCCCGTTGTTGTGAAAACATTGCTCGGGGTCAATGGCACGGGGGTTTTCCTGATGGACGACCGTAAATCTTTCCGCGATATGATGGATTTGCTCTCCGAGACCAACCCTAATATCCAGCTTATTTTCCAAAAATTTATCGCCAAGAGCCGCGGCGTCGATATTCGCCTCTTTGTGGTGGATGGCAAGGTTGTTGCCTCAATGGAGCGCCGCGCCAAGGATGGTGATTTCAAGGCCAATTTCTCGCAAGGCGGCAGTGTGAAAGAGTTTATCCCTGACCAAAAAGCAGAAGATATGGCGATTATGACGGCTGGTATCCTGAATTTGCAAGTGGCGGGCATTGACCTTTTATATGCGGAAGGTGGCTATACGATTTGCGAAGCCAACTCATTCCCCGGTTTTAAAGGGCTTGAAAGCTGCTGTAATGTGAATATACCTCAAGAGATTTTCAAAGCCATGCAGCGCCGCTTGAATGCGGGTAGCTCTTTCGAAACGGCGTCGTTTCCGAGCATACAGAAAAAGCTGGATCAGTAATTATAGTTGCTTGCTTTAGAAGAGGGCGTTTTTAATACAAGCCCTCTAATCCAAACCGCTTACATACCTTGTTGTTGGAATGTTTTGGGCGCGTCATCTAGGATACGCGTTTGTCCATTTCTAAATTCAAGAACGGCCAAACCACGCTCTACTAGGCCGCCATCGCGAAAACGGAAAATCCCGTCAATCCCGGCAAAACCGTTCGCATTTTGTATGGCCGCAGAATCAAATGACGGGCGCGCTCCGCCGTTTTGTAGGCCATTTCTAGCCAGAACTGCAGCCAGAGCCGTTGCATCATAGGCAAGCGTAGTCAAACGCGGCGCGCTTTCCCCATAGGTCTCGAAATAGCGGCGCTCAAAGCCTTTGCGTAGATTAGGAGAGGGGGCGGCAAACCAGGCGCCGTTCATGTTCGGATCACGGGCCAGAGAATCATCTTCCCAAAGACCGGTGCCGAGGCGTTTTACTTGATCGTTAGGAAGGCCGTTTTGTGTCGCGAGAGCGGAAATTTGCGATGCTTGCGCTCCGCCGACAGGCATAAATATCGCTTGTAATGGCGCGCTTTGGCCAGGCGCCATGCCGCTAAAGCTGCGTACAGCTGGATCAAGAGGGGCATTTGCCGAGAAGCGCTTCATCTGCGCTGTATTGATGCCGGATTTATAAGAAACGCTGTTATAGGCATTGATAACTGCGTCGCCGTAATCGCTGCTAGGGGCGAAGACTCCGACATTACGAATGCCATTGCCAGCGGCGTAGCTTGTAATACGCGCAACCTGATCGAAAGGTAAGAAACCCATCATGTAGGTTGTATTGTCGGCCAGCGCCCAATCTGTTGAGAAGGCGACCATATTGACACCAGCGGCGCGTGTAATGCTCTTGGCGGCGCGCACCGAATCAGAAAATACAGGGCCAAGTACGAGCTGCGCGCCCTCGGCGAGCACTTCTCTGGCGGCGCTTTGCGCGCCTGCTGCTGTGCCTTGTGTGTCACGGGGAATAAGCTCGAACGAGTTGTGACCGACCTCAAATAGCGCCATTTGCGCCGCATTTAGCATGGCTTGTCCGAGCGCCGCATTATTACCGCTTAAAGGCAAAAGAACGCCGATCTTAACGGGAGGAAGCGGCGTGCTGTCCGCTATAGGCGCTGCATAATCTGAGTTCTGCGCGCTCATATCATTCGAATCGTCTGATATAGAGGAGGGGCGAAGCTGTGATTGTGGAACATCAAGATTTTTAGGCGCAGTTTGCGCTGTGCGTGAGTTGCTCTGGTTATTCCAAGGATTAGAGGTTTGTTTTGATGCACCTCCATTGCCGCCACTACAGGCCGTAAAAGCCAACGCAGCGCTTAATAAAAGGAAAGAGGCTAAAAACTGAAATCTTTTCATGGTGTTTCTGTTCGCTTCGCAGTAAAAATTAAAGGATGACCAACATTACCCAAAAACAAATCAAATGGCCAGAGGCTTCGGCCCTTCCGCCCGGCCTTTATCTTGTGGCGACGCCTATCGGCAATTTGCGCGACATTACGCTGCGGGCTTTGGACGTTTTATCCACTGTTGATGCCATTGCCTGTGAGGATACGCGGGTGTCAGGGAAGCTATTAAAAACCTATGATATTTCAAAACCGCTTTGGTCTTATAACGACCATAGCGATGATAAAAAACGCGAATCAATCATTAAGGCCATCAAAGACGGCAAGGCTGTGGCGCTGATTTCTGATGCTGGCTCGCCGCTAATCTCCGATCCGGGATACAAGCTTGTGCGCGATGCTTTCGAGGCCGGAATTTCTGTGACCAGTATACCCGGCGCCTGCGCGGCCATTATGGCGCTTCAGCTTTCGGGGTTACCTTCCGAAGCTTTTACCTTCATTGGTTTTCTCCCGCCAAAAGAGAAGGGGAGGCGTGATGCGCTGGCACGTTGGGCGTCTCATGAGGAAACGCTTATTACCTATGAATCGGGCCCAAGGCTATTATCCGCATTAAAGGATATTCATGCTGTTTTGGGGGATCGTAAGGTGTGCGTAGCGCGCGAGCTTACTAAAATGTTCGAAGAAATACGCTTTTTGCCAATCGAGGCATTGATAGCCAGCTATGAGGAAAAGAGTGCGCCCAAGGGCGAAATTGTTCTTGTGATCGAAGGGGCGTCTGCTCGAAATTGGAGCGATGATGAAATAATTGCGGCGCTAAAAGAGGCGCTGAGCACCATGAAAACAAAAGATGCTGCGGCCCATGTTATGGGGCTGAGCGGGAAACCAAAAAAATATATTTATGATATAGCTTTGCAGTTAAAATGAAAAATAAACGCTCCGCATCGTATCGAAGTGGTTTGTGGGCAGAGTTTATCGTTTCCCTCTATTTAATGGGCTGTGGATATCGCATTATTAAAAAGCGTTATAAAACGCGCCATGGCGAAATTGATTTAATTGTCAGGCGTGGAAAATCTCTGGTCTTTACCGAGGTCAAATCCCGAAAAAATCTAGACGATGCTGTGATGAGTGTTCATAAAAAAACCCGTAGCCGTATCGAAAACGCCGCGCGTCACTATCTGATGGAAAATCCTGCGGCGCAGAATTTATCCCTGCGCTTTGCTGTCATTGGGGTCGTTCTGCTGTGGAACTTTTTACCAATTCGTTTGGTTCATGTGGACAATGCGTGGCTTGAGGGCGCATAATGCGCTTTGTCTATCCACTCACCTTTTATTCAAAAGGCATCATTCTATGAAAAAGTTTTACACATTATTTATGTTTTCTGCGCTAACGCTTTCGGGCTGTACAGCCGTAGGCATGGCCACTGGCGCGGGGGCATCGCTTGGTGTCGCCGCCTCGCAAGAGGGCGGAATATCACGCGCTGCAACAGATTTACGCATCCAAACCGCGATTAATGATCTGTGGTTCCGTAGCAATGTACAATCATTCCTCAAGCTTGATCTAACGGTCAATCAGGGCCGCGTTCTTGTTACTGGCGTCGTGCAAGATCCCGAGGAGCGTGTAGAGGCTATTCGCCTGGCGTGGCAACCCGAAGGTGTGAAACAGGTTATAAATGAAGTTCAGGTTGCTAAAAGTGCTGGCATTGTTGGTTATGCGCGCGATTCCTGGATTGCAACAAGGTTGCGCACCGCGCTAACGCTAGACCGAGATGTTCAATCGATTAACTATTCGATTGATACTGTAAAGGGCGTTGTATATCTGATTGGTGTGGCCCAAAATCAGGCTGAGCTTAATCGCGTAATTGAAACGGCGCGCACAATTCCCGACGTCAAGCGCGTTGTCAGCTACGTTAAGGTTGCTGGCAAAGGTTTAGCTGATTCTGTGCAAGGCTCAGAAAGTGAAGCGCCGATGCAGCCATCCCCCGTGTATGAAGCGCAGCCATTGAATGGCGATGATATGGGCTATGATAATAGCGGCTACTCTAATGATAATTACGGCGCCGCTGGTGGGTATCAGGCCGGATCGGGTCCACAACCATTAATCGAATCGGAGCCGCTTGATTAATGGTGAGTTGGTAGTGGGTGTAAAATGAGGGTCAATCCGCAAACATACTTGAATACGCTGGGTGGGGTTCCCGATAAAGAGATTGATCTTGCTCCTGCGGCGCTATGCATTGCGGCGGTCTCTGGTCTATATGGCGAGCGTCATCTCGAGCGCTATTTCCATCATTTAAAAATACTGGCCGAGGAGGTCGCCGCGCGCCACGAGGAGTTACTCAGTGCGGGCGGGCAAGATGATATCGAAACGCAGCTGGCCGCACTTAAGCATATTCTGGCCGATAAGCATGGCTATAGCGGTGATAATGAGAATTATGATGATCTGCGTAATGCCGATTTAATTGCCGTTATCGAACGGGCCAAAGGGTTGCCTATTGCTTTGTCGATACTCTACATACATGCGGGGCGCGCGCAGGGGTGGCAAATCGAGGGGCTTAATGTTCCCGGGCATTTTGCTGTGCGCCTTGAAAAAGGTGGTCGCCGTTTGATGTTTGATCCTTTTAATAATGCCGCTATAGTTGAAGCAGCAGAGATGCGCGCCGCCGTCAAAAAGGCGCTTGGCCCAGAGGCTGAGCTATCAGCTACTTATTTCGAGGCAACTCCGAATCGCGATATTTTGATTCGGTTGCAAAATAATATTAAATCGCGCCAAATCGAGACCTCCGATTATACGGCCGCTTTGAAAACTATTGAAACGATGCGGAGTATAGCGCCCCATGAGTTCAGGCTCTTGCTGGATGCTGGCGTGCTCTATTCCAAAACCCAGCAAATTGATGCTGCGATTACAGCGCTGGAATTGTATATAGAGCAAACCCCCAATCCCCGAGATCGCCATGATGCGTCGCTGCTTTTGCGGCAGCTGCGCGAAGAGGTATCTTTTTAAAGCCAGCTTAATTTTTTGAAGTGCTTTTGCCTTAAGATCACCCCTTGATTAACATGCCCTCGCCTAAAAGCCGCCCTCAGCGCGCCACAATAGGCTCGTCATATAAAGCACGTTTAAACAGTGCAAAATAAGGAAAAGTGGCATGCAAAAACTGGCTTATGGATTGGTAATGATTGTTTTTCTTTTGCTGCCTATGGCGGCCTTCGGGCCTTGAAAAAATGTGTGCATGATTTAGAGAAATTCTCCTTGACGCACCTTGCGCAGAAGCTCAGAAGAGAATATACCTTGAAGCTGCGCAAAGGAACACTTTTGGTTTTCAGGTGTTAGAGGCACAAAACAACGGAATTACTTTTTCTTAAGGAGAAACTTACAATGTTCAAAACAACAAAATTTACAAAACTAATTATGGTTTTCGCCGTAATGGTATTAGTCAGCGCCTGTTCTACAGACGATGAAGCATCTATGGAAGACCAAGCCGGCATGGCACGCGATGGTATCTCCGATAACGCACTTGGTGACGTTTACGGTAATACTGGCGTAGCGCCAGGCACACAAGAAGACCTCGTTGCTAATGTTGGCGACCGTATCTTCTTCGGCTATGACCGTTTTGACCTATCCGGCGAAGCAAGAAGCGTTCTTGACGCTCAGGCTCAATGGTTGGCTCAATACTCTACTCTGGCTATCACAGTTGAAGGCCATGCTGATGAGCGCGGAACACGTGAATACAACCTTGCTTTGGGTGAGCGCCGCGCATCTTCAGTGAAAAACTACCTTGTTGCACTTGGTGTTAATCCTTCACGTATTAATACAATCAGCTACGGTAAAGAGCGTCCAGCAGTTCCTGGTTCCGATGAGTCTTCATGGACACAAAACCGCCGCGGCGTAACGAAGGTTAACTAATACGCTAGCCGTATTAGTTACAGCGTTTAACAAATAAGGAGATTTAAGCATGCGTAAGCATCTGAAAATCCGGAATTTGATGAGCGGGGCCGCACTGGTAGCGGCCCTGTTTGTATTCTCCGGTGAGGCGATGGCACAGTCCAGTCGTGAATTATCGAATAGGCTTAACCGTCTTGAAAACGAGATGGAAACATTGAGCCGTTCAATTTACCGCGGAGAAACACCGCCGCCTTCAGTGGGCGGGGGCGAGTCCTCTGGCAGCGCGGCGAATGCCGAAGTGCGTTTCCAACAATTAGAAATTCAAATCCGTGATTTGACGGGCAAGGTCGAGGAGCAATCCTTCCAAACACGCCAACTGCAAGAAAAGCTCGAGAAAATGAGCGCGGATCTTGAGTTGCGACTTGGTGATATGGAGCGCGGCGGAGCCGGAGCCGCTTCTGGTGGCAGCTCTTTTTCGAATGAGCCACCACAGCCCAATGCGGGCAAACCGGTTTATAACCGTAACACGGACGACACAGATGCTAGCGGCGCAATCGGTTCAGCGCGTGAAAATACTTTGGGTTCTCTTTCATACGATAGCGATACGGGCTCCATCACAGGCGCGGCTGACAGTACGGGCGCAGCAGGTCAATATGAAAACGCATTCTCATTACTGAAAAATGGAAGCTACGACGCAGCTGAACAAGAATTCGAATCTTTCCTGCGTGGCAATAAAGACCATCCATTGGCTGGTAATGCCAAATACTGGCTTGGTGAAACCTACTATGTGCGTGGCGATTTCGAGCGCGCAGCGCGGGTTTTTGCTGAAGGCTACCAACAATATCCAGATAGCCCAAAAACGGCAGATAATCTGTTAAAGCTCGGCTTATCGCTCTCTAGCATCGGCAATACGAAAGATGCTTGTATTGCGTTGAAGCAGCTTAAAAAGGACTACACGAATGGTGTTGGCCCTGTCCTGCGCAGAGCGGAGCAGGAAATGACGCGCCTCGGCTGCTAAACGCATGCTGGCGCGCTTTACCAAGACGCTGCTCAAGCCTGAGTTTCAATTTATTCATGAATGTAAGGCGCTGGCTGTTGCTGTGTCTGGTGGACCAGATAGTATGGCGCTGGCGCATTTGCTCTCTCGTTGGTCCGAGGCTCATAATGGCCCGGATATTCATGTGCTCAGTGTCGATCACGGCCTGCGTAAAGAGGCTGCCGCCGAAGCTAAGGGCGTAGGCGAAACTGTCAAAAGCTGGCCTAAAACGCGGCATAAAACACTTATATGGCGTGCGGATAAGCCAGACAGCAAGATACAGGAAATGGCGCGTCAAGCGCGTTATAACTTAATGGCTGGCTACTGCACGGATGAGGCACTTGGTCATCTTTTTCTTGCACATCATCAGGGCGATCAAGCAGAAACATTCCTATTTCGCCTCGCTAAGGGGAGCGGGCTTGATGGCCTCGCTTGTATGCGAAGCATTCAGCCTCGACTGCATTTAGCGCTGTGTAGGCCATTGCTGGAATTTACAAAAGACGAATTGATTGCTTATTGCAAAAATGAGCGTGTGCCCTTTATTAGCGACCCATCTAATGAAAACACAGATTATGCCCGCATAAGGTTACGCCAAGCTAGAGATGTTCTCGATGCTGAGGGCTTAAGCGATAAAAGACTTTTTGTTACTGCGATGCGCATGGAGAGGGCGAGGAATGCGCTTGAGCATATGACACAGGAAGCCTTTAGTAAGGCGGTTTTAATTACCGATACAAATCGTATTGTATTTAATTTTAGTCTCTTGCTGGGTGAGCCGGAGGAGATTGTTTTGCGGGTTATTTTAATGGCAATGGATGATTTATCGCCGCACGAGCATTATGGGCCGCGTATGGAAAAATGCGAGGCTCTTGCCAGTGCACTTATGCAAGATGAACCTTTTAAAAAACGCACTTTGGGCGGCCTTATTTTTAGCGTCAAAGGTGAACAGCTAATATTAACGCGCGAGAATGCAGATTTACCCTAATGTTAACAGCGCAAAAAATAATCTCTTCTCGCTTGCTCCACGTCCAAAATGCTATAGTTTATAATTGAATTTACCCAATAGAGGATACCTACGCGCGTGAACACATTTGGCAAAAATCTGGTTTTCTGGCTGGCAATCGCACTTTTTATGATCTTTCTTTTCAATGTGTTCCAAGAAGCACAAGACAAGAATGTTACAGGCTCTGGTCGCATTGCTTATAGCGATTTCATGGCGGATGCGCGCGGAGGCCGTATTTCCAACGTCACGATCAAGGGTAATGAGATTATCGGTAATTTTGCTTCATCCGGTGAAACATTCCGCACTTTGGTGCCGCCTAATGAAAATGTGGTGGACCGTCTTGCCGAGACCGGTGTGCAGATCACAGCCGAAGATTTAGACCCCGAGAGCATAAGTATGCTCAGTATTGTAATTTCACTGTTACCAGCCATCCTTATTATTGGTGTGTGGATATTCTTCATGCGTCAAATGCAGGGCAAGGGAGGCGGCGGCGCTATGGGTTTTGGGAAATCCCGCGCTAAGATGCTGACTGAAAAACAAGGCCGTGTGACATTCGATGATGTCGCCGGTATTGAAGAAGCCAAGCAAGAGCTTGAAGAAGTTGTTGAGTTTTTGAAGGACGCTCAAAAATTCCAGCGCTTAGGCGGAAAAATTCCTAAAGGCGCATTGCTTGTTGGTCCGCCTGGTACTGGTAAAACGCTGATCGCCCGCGCTGTGGCCGGGGAGGCGAATGTCCCTTTCTTCACGATTTCAGGCTCGGACTTTGTTGAAATGTTTGTTGGGGTTGGCGCTAGCCGAGTTCGCGATATGTTCGAACAAGGCAAGAAAAATGCCCCATGTATTATCTTTATTGACGAGATTGACGCCGTTGGCCGTCACCGCGGCACTGGTATGGGCGGCGGTAACGATGAGCGCGAGCAGACATTGAACCAGATGTTGGTTGAGATGGACGGTTTTGAATCCAATGAGGGCGTGATTATTCTCGCCGCGACGAACCGCCCCGATGTGCTAGACCCAGCTTTACTCCGTCCTGGCCGCTTTGACCGTCAGGTTGTCGTTGGGCTTGCCGACATGAAGGGCCGCGAGAAAATTCTGCGTGTCCATATGAAAAAAGTACCTTTGGCGAATAATGTTGATGCCAGCGTTATTGCCCGTGGAACGCCCGGATTTTCCGGCGCTGATCTTGCTAATCTCGTGAATGAGGCGGCCTTGCTGGCTGCGCGTAAAAATAAGCGCGTGGTGGGCATGGAAGATTTTGAAAGCGCTAAGGATAAAGTGCTTATGGGCTCCGAGCGTAAATCCATGGTGATGAGCGAACAGGAGAAAAAATTGACGGCTTACCATGAAGCGGGTCACGCCATTGTTGCGATTAGCGAGCCTGCATCTGACCCTGTTCACAAGGCGACGATTGTGCCGCGCGGGCGCGCGCTGGGTGTTGTTATGCGCTTGCCGGAAGGCGACCGCCTTTCAATGGCGCGTGATAAGCTCGAGGCCGATTTGGCCGTTGCAATGGGCGGACGCGTAGCCGAAGAGATTATCTTTGGCCATGATAAGGTTACAACTGGCGCATCCAGTGATATTAAGCAGGCAACCAGCATGGCGCGTAAAATGGTTATGGAGTGGGGCCTTAGTGATAAGGTTGGGCCGCTGCATTATGGTTCTGACAATGACGAGCCATTTCTTGGCTACCAAATGACGCACCAGAAAACCCTGTCTGATGATAAGGCCGCGCTGATTGATAGCGAGATTCAGCGCATTGTTAATGATGGCTATGACCGTGCGAAGAAAATTCTGACCGAGAGACTGGATGATCTGCATACGCTTGCTAAAGCTTTGCTGGAATACGAGATCCTCTCTGGTGACGAAATTAAAGATATTATTGCCGGAAAAACCATTACGCGCGATGAGCCTGAAATGGCGACCAACGAATCCAAGCCGAAATCATCCGTCCCATCTGGCGGTGGTCTTGGCGGTGTTGGCGGCGGCGGGTTGCCTCAGGGCGTTTAGAATATATTGATTACAAAATGCCTGATGGCCCATAAAAGCCGCCAACAACAAACCGCGCATTATTGTCTGGTTTGTTGTGATTAATAGGGTACTGATCCAAAACAAGGTTGAAGAATTCTCGGCCAATTTCATAGCATGCCTCAGGCGCAGATGAATGCCAGATAAAGTTTGTAAATTTTTTTGTTTTATTTATCCAAACACAGCTTTTATCATTTGCGCTAAAGGAATTTCCATCAGAAGCAAAGAGTTCTTTCTTTTCCATGCCCTCATTTTTATTCAATGTCATTTCAAATCTTGGCGCGCCCTCTATTCCAAATGGGCATCCGATAGAGAGTTCGTGCGACTGGTCGTAGCCAAAATGCCTTGAGCGACATTTATGATAGGTGTAGCCAATCGTGAAATGGTTAGTGCCGCAGTTAAAATCGGAATTCCCTTTTTGTAATAAGGCGTTATCCAAAGCCTCAATAGATTTTTCAATGATCTGTGCTAATTTTCCGGTAATTTCACCATTGGCTATGCGTTCTTTCGCCTCGCCAATTTCAATTTCAGCCCGCCAGACTTTGAAGTTATTGGAGTGGTGCATAAATTGTTCCGGCTCACCAAAAATATCAAATAAATTAGTTGCGGCAATATCAGTTAATTGCGGCTCTGTATTTTGGGGAGTAGAGGGAGCCACAGGGGCGGCGGCTATTTCAACCGCTTGCTTACTCTCATGCGCAAAACCAAAAAGTTTTTTCAATATTCCCATAGCCATAATTTTATCCCTGAAATTTATTCAGATATAGTGATAAAGCAAAATGAATTATTATGCAAATAATGAATTTAATCGTGACTTAAGTGATCTATAAGACCGATCATTTTATTGGCCATATCGGTGATTTGATCTGGTGTACTAATCAGGTCATTGCGAATCTCCAGCCCTAAATACTCCATGTCATTACGCGCGGCAGTTTCGCGCCCTGCTGCCATATCGCAAAATGGCTTTGTGCTCATATCGTAAGGATGATCGGCGACAAAAAGCTTGCCGAAGGCTTGGGAAAGCCAGCTTTCGGCTTTATGGGTGAGTTGGGATGGTGCCAGTTTAAGTGTTCCCACGCCCACATCTCGCGCTTTTCCCTGCCAAACAGGTGTAAAGCTGTGCATATCAATCCAGAGCGGTTTGGTAAAATTCGCCTTCGTGCTTTGTAGTGCCTGATCGACTTTATGGTGATACGGGTCGTAATAGTTTTTCTTTCTAGCGCTGATGTCTTGTGTGCTCAAAGCGGTATTGCCCTTTAAGGGCTCGAATGTTTCGCTGGAGGTTTCGTAGACCATAAGCGTAGACACGCGGTTAAGGTCTACCACAAGGCGAGAAATTTCAGCGGATACGAGGCAAATATCGGGGCGCAAATTGGATATTTCGTTGAATAATTCCTGCATACCCCAATCGCAGGCTTCATGGCGATGATCCTTATTTTTAGGGTCGAACCAGAATGTTGGTAGTCCAAGCGGTGCGCCGTCTTCTATGAACTCATCCGGCACATGCCAGCCATTATGCGGCCCTGTTAAGACAATAGGCGAGCTGCCTTCATTAAATACGCTAACAATATTGGTGTTGTTCTTCATTTTACCCCTGTTGCATATATTCATAATCTATTTGGGCGATAAAAATCAAGACTCTTGTATTTGCCACGCTTTGGAGGCATTCTACGGCTATGACAACGCGCAAATATTTCGGAACAGATGGCATAAGAGGGCAGGCGAATACGCCGCCTATGACGGCAGAGATTGCCCTTAAAGTGGCAATGGCGACAGCGATCGTGCTGCGCGCTGCGCAAATCCGCGAAAAAACTGATCGGGTTGTGATCGGTAAAGACACACGGCTTTCGGGGTATATGATCGAGCAAGCCATGACAGCCGGTTTTTGCGCTATGGGCTTGGATGTAATTTTAACGGGGCCTATCCCGACGCCGGGCGTTGCAATGCTCACGCGCTCACTGCGGGCCGATTTGGGGGTTGTGATCTCCGCCTCGCACAACCCGTTTCAGGATAATGGCATCAAGCTTTTTGGCGCCGATGGTTACAAACTCGACGATAGCTTAGAGCTCGAGATCGAAGATATGCTAGAGCGCGATATGACAGCCAATCTCGCGTTGCCTGCGGATCTTGGAAAGGCCAGCCGCCTTGATGATGCGCTCGGGCGCTATTCGGAATATATCAAGCAAAGCTTCCCGCGCCGATTGACGCTGGAGGGTTTGAAAATCGTAGTGGATTGCGCGCATGGCGCGGCTTACAAGGTTGCCCCGCAAGTTCTATGGGAACTTGAGGCCGAGGTTATTTCTATCGGCATCACGCCAAATGGCCGTAATATTAATGATGGGTATGGGGCAACATCCATTGAAAATCTTCAGCGCGCGGTATTGGATCACAATGCCAACATCGGTATTGCGCTGGACGGTGATGCCGACCGCTTGATCGTGGTGGATGAGAAGGGGCGCAAAATTGATGGCGACCAGCTCATGGCGACCCTTGCGCTCTTTATGCAATCGCGCGGGCGCTTGACGAATAATAAGGTGGTAGCGACCGTGATGTCTAACCTCGGCTTAGAGCGTTGTTTGAAAAAAAATGGTATCGAACTTGCGCGCACAGCCGTCGGTGATCGCTATGTCGTGGAGAAAATGCGCGCCGATAATCTGGCGCTTGGCGGAGAGCAATCCGGCCATATTGTCATGAGCGATTTTGGTACAACGGGCGATGGCCTTCTGGCAGCGCTGCAAATTCTGGCGGTTGTTAAAGAAAAAAATATTCCGGCCTCGGAAGCATTAACGCATTTCCAGCCCGTGCCGCAAATTTTGCAAAATGTACGCTTTGAGGGCACTGCCTTGAATGCTTCTGCGATTCTGGATAAGGACGCCGTTAAAGCTGCGCTGGCGCAGGCCGAAGAAACGCTGGCGGGTGATGGGCGTATTTTGGTGCGGCCATCCGGCACAGAGCCCGTTATCCGTGTAATGGCCGAGGGTGACGATCAGGCCTCGGTTGAAAAGGTTGTGGGCGCGCTGTGCGATGTCATTGGACAAGCTGCAAAATCCGCGTGATGCGCATTGACTCTTTGATGCGTCATGCGTATTCCTAAATAGTATAAATCAAAGAAAATTATGAGTGAATTCGAAGCACATTTAGGACTTCTTCCAACCGGTTTTGTCGATCTGATGCCGGAGGAGGCGGAAAAAGAAGCCGCGGCCATTAATACGCTAATGGGGCTTTTTTCGTCCTATGGCTATTCCCGTATTAAACCGCCGATGATGGAATTCGAGGAAAGCCTTTTGGCGCCTGGCCCTGGGGCCGCGCTCTCCAAGGACACATTCCGCGTTATGGACCCTGTATCCCGCCGTATGATGGGCGTGCGCGCCGATATTACGCCGCAGATTGCCCGCATTGTTTGCACGCGCCTTCCTAAAGATGTCACGCCAATGCGCCTTACCTATGCCAATGACGTACTGCGCGCTTCTTCGGGGCAGCTCAGAACATCGCGTCAATTTTGTCAGGTCGGCTGCGAGATTATCCGTGATGATAGCGCCGAGAGCTATCTTGAGCTGGCGATGCTGGCCGTTTTGGGCTTGAAATCCCTTGGTATCAAAGACATTACGCTCGATTTCACAATTCCGCGCCTTTTGGACGCGTTAATCGCCGAGAACGCTATGGACGCCGAGCCGGAAAGCAATTTGCGCGCGGCGCTTGATCGCCGTGACCGCGCTCGCGTTGCAGCGCTTGATGTTGCTTGTGGTGATACGGTATTAAATCTTCTGGATATGACGGGTCATGCCGATAAGGCCATGAAAGGCGCTTTGGCTTTGAAGTTACCAAGCGCCATTACTGCAGAGCTTAAAAAGCTAGATGCGCTGATCTCAAGAGTGCAGGGCGCTTTGAAGGATTTAGGTATCGATGACGTGTCGCTCACATTTGATGCGTTCGAGACCAAAGGTTTTGAATATCATAGCGGCATAGCCTTTACCTTTTTCTCCCGCTCTATTCGCGGCGAGCTTGGGCGCGGCGGGCATTATAATGTGAGCTTTGGCGGCGAAAAGCAGACAGCCCCGGCGGAAAAGGCTATTGGCTTTACGCTCTATATGGATACCATACGTCCGTCTGTGACGCTGGATAAGGGCAAAAAAATAATAGCGGTGCCGGCTGGCACGGACTGGAGCGCGCTAGAAGATTTGCGCGCGCAAGGTTGGCGCGTAATGCGCTTTACGGATCAAAAGGCTATATCACCTGAATCAACACATATTTATATAAACGGAAAAATAGAGGAAAAATAATCATGGCAAATGTTGCGGTCGTAGGCTCTCAGTGGGGCGATGAAGGTAAAGGGAAAATTGTAGATTGGCTTTCCAATCGCGCGGATGTCGTTGTGCGTTTTCAGGGCGGGCATAATGCTGGCCATACGCTTGTGATTGATGGCGTTGAATATAAGTTGCATTTGCTGCCCTCGGGCATTGTCCGTAAAGGCAAGCTCTCTGTTATTGGAAACGGCGTGGTTGTTGATCCATGGGCACTTTTAAGAGAGATTAAAACTGTGCGTGAGAAGGGCGTGGATATTACGCCGGCTAATTTGATGATCGCCGATAATGCCAATTTGATTTTGCCTATCCATGCGGCGATGGATCAAGCAATGGAAACTGCGCGCGGTAATAATCCGATCGGCACGACTGGGCGCGGCATTGGCCCGACATATGAAGATAAGGTAGCGCGCCGCGGAATCCGCGTGTGTGATCTGCGGGATACTGATTTGCTGAAAGAAAAATTGGACACCATGATGCTGCACCATAATGCACTGCTGAAAGGCCTCGGTGCGGAGCAACTTGATGTAAGTGGTATCTTTAAAGATCTGATGGAAATATCAGAAGAAATCTTGAGCTATGCAGGCGTCGTGTGGAAAGTTCTGGACGAGGCACGCCGCGATAACAAACGCATTTTGTTCGAAGGGGCGCAAGGAATCATGCTTGATGTTGATCACGGCACTTATCCTTACGTGACATCGTCGAATATTGTGGCTGCGCAGGCGGCGACGGGCTCTGGCGTTGGGCCGGACGCTATTAATTATGTTCTTGGCATTACCAAAGCTTATACAACGCGTGTGGGCTCTGGCCCTTTCCCGACGGAACTTGATGATGAGATTGGCACATTTTTGGGTGAACGCGGCCATGAGTTTGGCACGACAACAGGGCGCAAGCGCCGCTGCGGCTGGTTTGATGCGACATTGGTACGTCAGGCTGTGAAAATTTCCGGCATTAAAGGCATTGCGTTGACAAAGCTTGATGTTCTGGATGGTCTTGA
>JBBKXC010000192.1:0-3851 GCA_037969275.1 Bdellovibrionales bacterium
AAGCAATCTATTTAAAATAATATGGATCGCTAAGGTTTTCCCTCACGATGGCTGAAATACAAAAAATTTTCCCCATGAGCATTCTACACACCCATGGGGAAAACCGAAAGAGAGAAGTCATACCGCGTAATTCTAGCGTTCTAGAAGTACGTGATAGTAGATGTATTCCGGTGTTGCCGGAGTGCTGTTATCTGTCAAACATCCGAAAGCCTGACCAGCCAAATCGGCGTGGCCCGCGGCGTCACCAATAACATCGGTATTGCCCGATACGGTTGCCCAATAGGCCGCGTCATCCATTTGTAAGCTAGCTACTTTAACGTCCCAGTTTGTCGTATCAACCGTTGCGCTTCCTGAAATACCAAGCTCTTCATTAATACGGTCACAAAGACCTTTTGTAATCCCAGGTAAGAATGCAATAACATCATTACCAGCATTAGTAGCTGCTGTGCTGGATGTACCAATATTGAGAATTTCGTAATTAGCGCTGAAATACCATTCACCAGCAGCAGAACCAGACATCATATCCGCCGGAACATTCGTAAGCGTCGCCCCGCCGCCACTCGGATGGAACACACAGTTCGGGATATTTGTCCCAGTACAATCTGTCGCAAAGGCTTCTGGACGGGTAAATAGCATATCTGTCGGGTCGACGCTGTTCGATACCATCATACGGATCATTGAAGTCCGAACTGATGATGGGAACTGCGTGATTTGCGCACTTCGAACCAAGGCGCTTTCATCATTCGCATCTCCGCCGCCTGAACGGGAAGACGATGTTACCGCGTAGGATAGCGCCGCAAAAAGCGCCACCGCAATCAGGATCAGGAAAAGTACGTTACCGCGCTCCCCTTTCCTATAACTCAATTTCAATTTCAATTTCAACTTTTTCATACTTCTCTCTCCTTTTAAAAAAACTTACTACATGTTCGGATTATTGACCGAAACCTTGTTAATCTTTAGTACTGCGGCCAGAGGCTCTCTCTGGCATTCACGGCCTACACATAAATTTTCAATATTCACGCGCCAACCGGAACCACCGTTTTGCACGTGACCTACGGCTTCACGCCATTGACCAAAACCTGTCGTGGACGTTGATGTAAGACTCACGCTCGAGCCGCTCGCCCGAATTTCTAGCCCTTTATAAATATCTTTAACGCTTTCAACGAATTTCAATACTTCCGTAGAATCAATCGCCACATCGGAAATCGTCGGCACAATCGGCTGCAGCGCTTCGGCCTCTTCCAATTCGGCGCGCAGCTCTGTCAATTTCTGGATTTGCACTGTCGTATAAAGACCGATCATACCGGCGCAGCCCCAAGCCGTCGCCGCTATAATCAGCATCGTTTTTCCGGCATTAACCGGCATTTTTTCCAGAAATTTGTTAAGATCTTCCGACGCCTGTGGAGAGGTGTATTTCTTAAGAGAACGCCAATCGAAATTCTGCAGTTTTTTCAAATCAAACTGCGGCATCGCCATCTTCGGTACTGTGAATTTAGAAGCCAATTTCTGTTTTAATCCTACATTTATATGCAATTGTACTAGTTTTAGTATAAATACAAAGTGTTAAAAGGCAATTAACCATTTATTAAAAAGGTTATTGCGCTTGCGAACACTTATTTTTTAACGATTTGCCTTAATTCTAACCCGTCCGTCTTTTTCCAATCCTTGCGGCTTACCGAAGTCCTGCGCGAATGCGGGCGGAACCAAAGCCTCCCACTCAACAGAGCTCCCCTTCACCTCATATTTGACGAGCGTGCCATCAACCTTGGCCAGTTGATCCAAGACTTCTTGGATACGCACCATGTGCTTAATTGTATCCGATTGCATCGCATTATAAGCGTTTAACATCAAGTCGTTAGAGGCTTGTGATGTTTGTGATTTCACCACATCAAGGTTACGTTCGATCATGTTAATAGCGATATAGTTATAAAATAGAATAACCACAGCAATAAGGTTTACAATTAGAGCCGAAATAACCAGCATACGCGCGGTTGCTCTCGACAGCTTTTCCGTTTTAAGGTTCTTATTCTTCCACGGCACAATATCAGCGACCATGGGGTTAATCGTCACGAAATTTGCGTCCATGGACTGAATGCGGGGCAAAATTGTACGCGACGCCCCTAAAAACACCTGCATACGGCCCGTTTCAGGGTCCCAGCGCAGCGCGGAAGCCACGCCCTCTTGCTCATAGAGATACACCGTTTCACGGTCCCAATACTCACTATTTCCGGGCAAAGCCGCGGCCAGTGGGCACCAGCTATCAGGGTTTGACGCCATTAAATTGGAGGGACAAGCCAGATAGAAAACACGGCCGCCATCAACAGAATAACAAAAATGCACCTTTTCCGTGCCGCACGCCTGCGACGCGGCGTTCCAGACGGCCTCTTCTTCCGTACCCGGAATATGCGGAATAGAGCCGCCGACCATTTCTTGTGGAAGATAAGGTTTGAGATCGCGCACAAAAGACGCTGTTTCTCCGGCCATAGCATCGGCCATACCGGGGCGAGGACGTGAAACCGCACCACCACCAGCACGAGACGGATCTACCGCCCCTTTATTCGTCATATCACTGTTTTTTACAATCGCCACGAGAACCCGTGTCCTTTTGATAAAATTTACATCGCCCCGCTCATCAGGCCGCCCATCATAGAATCCATGCTCATATTCATTACTGTTAGAGCATAAATCGCAGATCCAAAGGCGAGTGCCAGATAAACGCCAGTTAAACCGAATGCAATCCATACGATCAAACTGTGTTTTGTTTTTGCTGCTGCCGCCCGCATTTCTGCAATCGACTCCATTACTGTAGCAACTTGGTCAAGATCAGACAAGCTCGCAAGTTCAAGGCGCTCATTTCTTGTAAGCGGCTCACGATCAAGCGCGGAACCAAGCCCCACACCGCGGTTCAAATCCGCGCGCGATTCTTCCCAATAGGCAATAACGTCCGGCGCATTGGATGCATCCGCGGATTGCTCCAGCGTATCATTAATCGGCACAAGGCCGTTCAGCATCCGGCTGGCCGCCATCATAGAATCGGCAAAGGCCAAATCGCGCAAATAACCACCGACAAGCGGGATTTTGCGTACAATTTTAGCCGTCGGCCAATCTTTTTTACCGCGATTAATCCAAAACGATATGACAACCCACCCCAAAAAAACACCGGCGGCCACAGCCGTAAAAATCAATACATCCCATGTAAATTCTAGCTGCCCAACCACGCGCTCGTATTTTTCAAGCTCATCAGGATCAGTAGGCAAATTGTCCCTGAACCAACCAAGAACCATTCCTTTTCCGCTCCAGAGCGCCGAAACGATCGAGAACACATCAAAGGCAAGCCAAGACATTGTCCCCATGATCGCCCGCGAGTTTTTCTTTTTCTGGGTAATAGAATGAATAGCGTGGGGAATACCTTCCACCAGCTTATTGGCGCGCTCGGAGCCGCCAAGAATAGCCAAAGTCGAGTGATCGAAAATCTGCAGCGCTCTTAGAGCATCAATAACCCCAAGACCACGCGCCAAAGCTTCGCGCGCAGGGGCTAAAATATTCTGACGGCGCGGATTGGTCTCGGCCTGAATAATTTTCCAAAGCGCAACGCCGGGCGAGCTTGATGTCGCTCGAAACTGGATACCGCGCAAAAGCTGAACTTGCCACCAAGTCGAGCGGGCAAGTAGCCTCTCCAGTGAAGAGCGCGAATGCGGACGAATACTGAGCACAAAACCGCCCTTCTTCTGAACGGCTGTTCGCACATCGTCTACAGACGGCAAATAATACGATTCCTGAACCTTTTTAGGCCCGGAAGTCGTTTCATACGCTATATTCGCGATCCACTGCTGCATTAATTTATGTAAACC
>JBBKXC010000193.1:0-6486 GCA_037969275.1 Bdellovibrionales bacterium
ATGGAGCGTATGCAACGCCGCCAATTGATGGATTTAAAGGCAGCGGCCTTTATCGAAACACGTGTCTGATCCCGCGCATGATTTTTTGAAATTACTGCCTCCGCTCCGTGAGGTTATCAGCGTACATAATTTGCGCGCTGAAAAATCTCTGGGTCAAAATTTTCTGCTGGATGGCAATATTACCGATAAAATTGTATTTCTGGTGGATGAACGTATCACGCCGGAAATGACGCTTTTTGAAATCGGTCCCGGCCCCGGCGGTTTAACGCGCTCGTTATTACAATCTAAAGCAGCCTCCATTATGGCCATCGAGTTTGATCACCGCGCGGTGGCGGCGCTGCAGGATTTGCAGGCCGCGGCGGGCAATCGCCTTACTGTGATCCATGCCGATGCATTAAAAAGCGATATAACGTCGCTTTCAGGCGCGCCGCGCGGCATTGTTGCCAATCTTCCTTACAATATAGCCACGCCTTTGTTAATCGATTGGCTGCAAAAAATAGCCAATGATCCGCAAAGCATTAGTTTTATGGCACTGATGTTTCAAAAAGAGGTCGCAGAGCGCATCGTCGCCGCGCCGGGAAACAAAATATACGGACGGCTTTCTGTTATTACACAGTGGCTCTGTGAGACGCGCAAGGTTTATGATTTGCCGCCTTCAGCCTTTACCCCGCCGCCTAAGGTCAGCTCGGCTGTCGTGCGGTTTATACCGCGTCTTAATTTGCAGGACTCTCCTGCATTTTCTTCTGTGGAGCGCGTCACAGCGGCCGCATTTAATCAGCGCCGAAAAATGATCCGGGCAAGTTTGAAAGATTATATGGACGGGGTTGTGGCGCTGGGACTTGATCCGACTTTGCGCGCCGAAAATTTGAGCGTTGAGAATTTTATCGCGCTGGCACGCTTCAAGGAGCGTCAGCAAAAATAGATCTGTAAATTTCAAAGTATTTAAATTGGCCGGGGATGGACGAAAGATCCGTTATGGCTAAATTATGCATCGGTTTAAGCGCGACATAATTTAAGGCTACATGCCGTCTTTTAAGGCGCGTACGAATTGGGAGAGTCCAGCAATGCGGCGGCGTTTTAGGCGCTCAGCATCGAGAATAAGCTGGGCTTTGCGGATGGCTTCATCAATATCGTTATTAATTATGACGTAATCATATTCTGAGTAATGCGACATTTCATCGGCAGCCTTGCTCATGCGTCCGCGAATATCGGTTTCACTTTCAAGTGTATCGCGCGAGCGTAAACGAAGACGCTTTTCAAGATCACTGCGTGAAGGGGGGAGAATGAAAACGGTGGCAAGATCTTCGCGCGCCATTTCTCGAAGCTGCTGCGTTCCTTGCCAATCAATGTCAAAAATAACATCTTTTCCAGCGCTTAAAGCTTGTTCGACTGGGGCGCGCGGTGTGCCGTAGTAATTATCGAAGACCTTGGCATGTTCCAGCATTTCACCATTATCGACCATGTTACGAAAATCATCAATCGTGACGAAGAAATAATCTTGTCCGTGAACTTCACCGGCGCGGCGTGGGCGCGTAGTGGCTGATACAGAAATCTGCACGTCGGTATTGGTTTTGAGAAGGGCGCGCGTGATTGTTGTTTTACCTGCGCCGGAGGGCGAGGACATCACATACATCAATCCGCGGCGCGATAGTTCGGCCATTAAAGCTCCTGCTTACCCTTATAAAGTTTCTCTAACCTTTATAAAGCAACATTGCGTTCAATCAAGTGACAACAGCGTTTTTGTCCCATGAAGATATTTGTGCATAAATTAGGGGAAAAACACTATTTAATTTATGGACAATTTGCGCAATGCAATATTTTTTGCTATAAGCATTGTAATATGTTTGAAAGGAAAGTAACTTAAAGTTGTTATTTTTAATAAATAATTTAAATATAAAGACAATAAAGTTTTATAAATATTTCCTATTCAGTTATTTACTGCGTTTTACTTAAGATTTAATGCAATTTAATTTCATTTTGTTGTGGCGATGGCTCAAAATAGTATAAAATATAATATGGATATAAAAAGCGTAGAGGACAATGTCGATGTGGCGGTCAACTTGCTCAAAGCCCTCTCCAATGAAAAAAGGCTGATTATTGTCTGCGCGCTTTATAAGGGCGAGAAAAGCGTCGGCGAGCTTGAATTGCTTGTAGGCCTTAGTCAATCTGCCTTATCCCAGCATTTGGCGCGACTGCGCCGCGATAATTTGGTTAAGACGCGCCGCGCCGCGCAAACGATCTATTACTCGATGAATGACGATGCGACGAAATCTGTATTGAAATGTCTTTATGATATTTATTGTAATGCTTAGGTCTCAACCCAGTAAAAACGGCCAAATAGCGCTTAATGAACGGTTTTTTTCAAAATATCGTGTTCCGGTGTCAAATCAAGCGTTTTGAAAATATCTTCCGGCTCCAGAGTGCTTAACTCTTCCCTATAAATAATAGTAACGTTATTCCCAAGCGGAGCATGTCTTTTGGGGTTGCTATGCCGCGAAAAAATAACACAGGACGGGCAACCAGTCGGGGCAATCATATGCATAGGCCCTGTATCATTGCCAATGGCTGCCGCTGCCTCGCGCGCGAGTGCGGGGATATCGTTTAGGGATGTTTTGGCCGTAAGGTCGAGAACTTGGGGGCAAATCTTGCGAATGGCCAAATTGACGTCAAGTTCTGCCATTGTGCCGAGTAAAACGGGCTGAAACCCTAATCCATGTAACATTCTGGCGAGGCGGCCATATTTTTCTGCGGACCAGCGTTTTTCTTTACGATCGGGCGCCGAGCCTCCGGCAATCAAAACATAAGGGCGTTTCAGATCAAATTGCTCTATATGACCGTGCATCCAAGATAAATCATCAATCTCGACGGTGTCGATTCCACCGATTTTCAATGTCTGTGCATGACCATCAAATGAGGAGCCTTTTGTGCGATCAGGTGAGCTATTACGGTGCGATGCACCTTTGGCTGCGCCGACCCATTCCGTTTTTTTGGGAAGTAATCTTAAGTAAAAAGAAGTGCGGTCATTATTTTGCAGATCATAGACTCGCTTAAACGCGCCATTTTTTAGCCTTTGCCGTAAAGCGCGCCAGCTTTTCAAATCAAACAAACGTGGCTTTGTATCGACCCAAATATCATCAAAATAGCCACATTTTTTGCCAAGGTTAGCGTAGGGTTTGGTGGTGAGCAAGGTAATATGAGCGTCTATATGATGGCCGCGAATAGCCTTCATAGGGCCGGAGGCTTGTATAAAATCGCCCAGCGCTCCTAATTTGATAACTAGAATTTTTTCTTTGGCTTTGTTTTTTTCTGTGCTCATTTTTACTCGGCGGCACTTTGAATGTGGAAGGGCTTATGCGCGTCTTTGCGTCCACGCATTTCTCCGTCCAAAAGCTCGGTATAGACATTTAGTGTCTTTTCCATCATTTGTTCGCGCGTAAAATTACGCGCAATATGTGCCATAGCGCGGGTTGCGAGGATGGAGCGTTGATTGGCCGTGAGCGAGAGTGCCTCTGTGATGGCTTTGGCTAACTCTGCGGCGTCGCCCGGCTTTACAAGCCATCCTGTCTCCCCACGCACAATAGTTTCCTGCGCGCCGCCATGATCGGATGCAATAATAGGTCTACCCATAGCTTGCGCTTCGACAGGGATGCGGCCAAAACCTTCAGGATCAGTGGACGGACATACAGCGATGCTGGCCAGCATATAGGCCGCTGGCATATCGTTGCAGTGATTAACAATGCGCACATGCCCACCCAGATTTTTGGACTGGATGGCGTCTTCTAGCTCGGCGCGGTATTGCGTTCGGCCTTGGTCGGATCCGATTAAGACGCAAAAAAGATCTTTGCGGTTTAAAATTTCCATGGCGTCAATCAAAACGTGATGCCCCTTCCAGCGCGTAATGCGTCCGGGGAGGATAATGACATTGGCGCCGTCCGGTATACGCCATTCTTTGGCGAGCGAAATCAGGCGCTGCGGCGTAACGGCCGTTGGATGGAAACGATCAAGCGCAATCCCGCGCGGAATAAGGCGGATGCTGCTATCGGGCAAGTCATAGTTTTTCTTGAGATAATTCGCGACATAATGCGAGATCGCGATAACGCGCTCTCCTTTGGCGATAGCGCTATTATAAAAGCGTTTCATTTTTCCGCTGATATTATAAGGCGCGTGGCAGGTTGTCATATAATGCGCCTGCGTCCCCTTACAGGCATGATAAGCGCTCCAAGCGGGCGCACGGCTGCGGACATGAACAATATTCACATGATAGCGATGGATAAGCTTACGGATGCGGCGAATATTACGCAGCATGACCAGCGGATTTTTGCTGTGTACCGGTAAATCAATATGCACAGCGCCTGATCTAGAAAGTTCGTGCACGCGCGGCCCACCATTTGAGATAACAATAGCCTGCGCGCCTGCGCTCACAAGCTCAGCGGCCACGTCTATGCAGCCCTGCTCCGCCCCACCAGGGCCAAGCTCGGGAATAATCTGCATCACGACAGGTTGTAAGGAAGAGTGTTTATTCATTTTAATACTTTAAACGTCCTTTCAAGTATCTATAATCGTGCCAAGCGATTTTCGCAAGCATGCAGTATGAAAGAATAACAAATGCAGTGTAGTTACCTTGAGCGTCCCGGCAAAGTAAAGTTGGCATATCATTACAGCGCCCCTTCCGGCTCGGGCAAAGACTTGCCGCAGGTTTTCTTTCTGGGCGGTTTTAAATCCGATATGGGCGGTACAAAGGCGACATGGCTAGAGGCGCGCTGCGCCGAGCGCGGGCAAGGATATTTGCGTTTTGATTATTCCGGTCATGGCCACTCGGGCGGTAAATTCGAAGACGGCACAATCGGAAGCTGGATGGGTGATGCGCTAGATATATTTGATCATATCGGCGCGACTTCCGTCATTCTCGTCGGCTCGTCTATGGGCGGCTGGATATCATTGCTGGTTGCTCGCCAGCGGGAGAAATTTCTGGCTGGGGTGATTGGTATAGCCGCCGCGCCGGACTTTACCCTTGAAATGCGGGGCAAGCTTAGTGACGCGCAGCGTGCGGAAATGGCGGAGAATGGACATACCATATTGCCCAATGAGTATAGTGATGAGCCTTATATCATCACACAAGCGCTCTTTGAAGAGTCGGACAATCATTTGCTCTTGGCCGATAAACAAGACTTGGAAATGCCGCTCATTATTATTCAAGGCATGCTTGATCCAGATGTGCCATGGGAAATTACGAGTAAAATCGAATCCGCTTACGCCAAGGCTGATCTAGATATCGTCCTTATTGATGATGGAGATCATAGGCTTTCACGGCCAGAGGATTTGGAAGTTATAGATAAGGAAATTGCGGCGCTTTCAAATAGAAATAACGTCTCGGTGAGCTTGTAATAAAGATTTGGCCGGGTAAACAAGCCTAGTTCATTCTAGCTCTTCTGCGTTTGCTGACCTTTTTGCCGCTTTCGCGCATTTTTCCAAACAAATAGAGCGCAAAAGCCAAGGCATAGACGAGGGCGGCCAGCGCTGCAAAAACGAGCGTTGCCTTCAGTTTCAAAAATTCTTGAATACCGGCCCATTCCGCAGGCTCAAAGCTTTCGGCCATCATTTTATAGGTGTCAGGACTGTATTCGAGCCAGATAAAGCCTAGCGCGGCGAAATCAAAGGCGCGCGCCGGTCTGTCCTCTGTATAAATCTTGGTCAACAGATCTGCATTAAGCTGTTCGCCTTGCGCGACATAAAAGAGGTATAGGTCGTGGCCAAGAGAGATCAAAATTGGCAATGTGACAAGAAAAATAATGAAATGTAAGGGCTTCATGGTAAATCCATAGTAGATGCAGTTGGCTCATTGTAGCAGCGAAAGCAGCGCGGTCAAAGGCCATTTTGCTGGATTGGCGTTATGCCGCAAAAGCGCTTGCACTTTTGGCGCAATCTGGCTAATGTGGCCGCGATTAAGTGATGTGGTTCCGTTGCGCAGGCAACATGTTTATAAAGTTGCGTAAGCAATGTGTTATAAACGAGGCCACAGCTTTACAAAAGGTGCTGTGGCCGAGTGGCTGAAGGCGCACGCTTGGAAAGCGTGTTTACGTTTATAGCGTAACGTGGGTTCGAATCCCACCGGCACCGCCATTTGGTCTGTACTAATTCCCCTTCAAGAGAATATTACCCGTGAGGCCCCGCTACAGGTGCGGTTTTGGTAAAAGCGATCACCGACGACCTCTCATAGAGAAACTATAATTTACCCCGTCAGCACAAGTTGGACAGTTTGCGCCTGATAGTTAAGGTGATGTTTTTTGCTTATCGAAGACGATGAAGGAGTCGAAGATGAGCAAATACAGAGTTCAAAAACCCATAAGGCAGAAACGGATAAAGTTGTTCACCCATCTAAACATTATGTGTTTGCTACACGATCAAAAATCATAGATCATCAGAGCAATCTAAAAATGCACATATGAAAAAGGGATGCAAATATGACGATTATAAAAACATACGCAC
>JBBKXC010000194.1:0-4518 GCA_037969275.1 Bdellovibrionales bacterium
TTTTCGCGCGCGTTTGCTCATCGGTATCTTTCCAGCGGTAATAGGCAATGCTCATAATGGTATCGTTAGCGTAAGGACGCGCAAAAGTAAATTACCTTCCGGGCACTTTAAGGCCATAACCTGGTGTTGAAGGTGCATGGGGACGATTTGGGAGGTTTTGGTGCATCTGTACTCTAATGTTCATCATAAGCGCTTGCGCTTCAGGGGAGTGTAGCAGCGGTGCCTCTGGATCATTGATCAGGCTTTGCGCGGCCACGGTATTCCAAATTCTCATAAGGGTTAGATCGTTTATAGCCGTTATTGTTTGTGGGCTCATATCAATAGTGGCGGTGTTTCGCGCGGGAATTACATCATAATAAACGCGTTCGGAGACATCATCCCATACTGTACGGGTGCATGTTGCAGGCGCTTCATCGGTGCCGCAATCATAGTCTTCTTGGCGGGATTCTTGTTTTCGGCTCAGCCAGAAATCCGCGCTGTCGTAATCATAGTGATATATTTTGGCGCGGTTGTTGTAGCCAAATTCGATTAAATCATCTTCAAATCCATCGCGGTCGGCATCGACCTTGGCGTATTCGTTTAATCCGGGCCCTTCATAGATGGCTTCATAAGAGCTTTTGGAAAGAATGCTGACATGCTCGAGATAGGTGTTGAGGAATTCAACATCACCTTCATTCATAGCCTTAGGATCGTTCATGTAGATATCCATTGCCAATCGCATGGCATCATCATAGGAAACGGTGCCTTTGTATGCTTGAACAAAGGTTGTCACTGTATTGGCCAATGTGGGATTTTCTTCAATGTAGGTTTTCCACGGCTCCATATCAGCAGAAAGGTAACGCTGTCCGGTGGCAACAAGAATATCGCCCATTTCAATGGCGACCTTGGCGGCGCGACTTGCACGTGAGAATAAAAGGCCGCTTTCTGGAGTGTATTGATTGAGAGCTTGCGCATCGCGCAGCTGCGCGTTCCAATAGGCATCTCTGGCGGGCTCGGCAAAATAGGACGCGGCCAGCTCGGGCGGGTAGGTGCTCTCGGAAAACATCACTTGTAAACGCGGCCAGAAGAATACGGGCTTTAGCTTATCGCTATCCATATCAAAGCAAAATGTATAGCCGAGCTCTTCGAGTGATTGCGTAAAATCCTCGCCTGTTGTAGGAAAATTGCTGATCATGGCAAGAATATCGAGCGCTTGCTCTTTGGCAGCGTCAGCTTTTAAAGAGCTTTTGGGATCGAGGGAATAGCATTTATCTTCATAATCATGATCTTCGAGATAAAGCTGCATGTCCTCGCCCGCGATGATGACAGCGGCCCATATGGCGCACCCAACAAGTCCCATACACGCGCCGCCAATTTTAACTTCGCGATCAGAAATATCCAGATTGCCGATTTTCATCTATGTATCCCTTAATATATTATAAAGTGCCATATACATAAAACGATAGCATAAATATGTCAAACAAATAACGGCAGAGAACACTCTTTTCAAAATACAGGAAAACCCATAAACTAGGCGCATGACAAAGGAAATTATTGCCATTATCGACTATGGGTCGGGGAATTTACGCTCTGCGGCTAAAGCCTTCGAGAAAATTATTCGCGACGAGGCGCTCGAGATTGAGGTTCTAGTCACAGATAAGGCCGCCGATCTGGGTAAAGCCGCGCGCATAGTATTGCCTGGGCAAGGTGCGTTTGGTGATTGTATGCGCGGTCTTAAAGACGTGGATGGCATGATTGAGGCGCTAGAGGACAATGTACGCCAAAAGGGCAAGCCATTCCTCGGGATTTGCGTAGGCATGCAGCTATTGGCCACGCGCGGGCTAGAGGGCGGCATTCATCCGGGGCTAGGCTGGATTGAGGGCGATGTTGTTCCTATGCGGCCCGAGGGCCTCAAAATTCCGCATATGGGCTGGAATGAAATTTTGATCCCATCGGCCTCTATTCCGCAAGACAACGCACATTTTGTGCTGCGCCATGTAAAACCCGATACGCATTTCTATTTTGTGCATTCCTATAAATTCGAGTGTGAAACGCCGCATCATGTGCTGGCATATTGCGATTATGGCGACCTTGTTCCGGCGGTGGTCGGACGCGATAATATTGTCGGCGTTCAGTTTCATCCGGAAAAAAGCCATGATGCCGGATTACGGCTTGTATCGGACTTTTTACAATGGCGGCCATAGAGCAGCGCAGCATAGAATCTTCCCCATTTAGCCGCTAAAACCGCTATAATGAAGTTAAGAATAAAAAATAAACGGTAGGGAGAATGATGATGACGGATCAGGTGCAACCTATACCTTTGGATCCTGTTCCCACGGTAGAACGTGTGACTCAGTTCACAAGGGCAGACCTCAATGATTTATGTGACGCGACGGAGGCCGCTATTGAAGGCGGCGGTGGTTTCGGCTGGCTAAATCTTCCGCCGCGCGAAACACTAGAGCGCTATTGGCCGGGCGTTCTCGCTATGCCCTCACGGATATTATTGGTGGCGCGGCTGGACGGCGTTATTTGCGGCACGTGCCAGCTTGTTAAACCGCCGGTCAATAACGAGGCGCAGGCGCATAGCGTTCACCTTACAACGAACTTTGTTGCTCCATGGGCGCGCGGCCACGGGCTTGCTACGCTTTTGATGCAGGAGGCGGAGAAGGCAGCCAAAGAAGAGGGCTTTAAGGTCATCAATCTTGATGTCCGCGAAACCATGGAATCTGCACGAAATCTCTATGAAACACTCGGTTTTCAAGAAGTCGGTAAACACCCTTACTACGCCGTTGTCGATGGCAAGGTTCTGCAGGGCTATTATTACTGCAAGATTATCGCCTAAAGGCTTCGTGAAATCCCAATAAAACGCCCTTGCAAGCGCAGCTACGCTGTGCAAAGCTTAGCAATGATTATTTACCCAGCCATAGATTTAAAAAACGGCCAGTGCGTACGCCTCTATAAGGGCGATATGAATCAAGACACCGTTTATAATGATGACCCAATCGGACAAGCTGCGAAATGGGCGGGGCTTGGTTTTTCTTGGCTTCATGTTGTCGATCTGGACGGCGCCATAAAGGGCAGCCCAATGAACCACAGCGCCGTGCGTAATATCTTGAAAAGCGTTGATATTCCTGTGCAGCTTGGCGGCGGTATTCGTAATATTGGCCAGATTGAGCGCTGGCTGAGTGAAGGCGTAAGCCGCGTTATTCTCGGCAGCGCCGCTGTGAGCGATCCCGATCTTGTAAAAGAAGCCTGCCAGAATTTCCCTGGACAAATTGCTGTTGGTATTGACGCGCTCGAAGGCATGGTCATGGTTAAGGGCTGGGTTGAAAAGGCCAATATCGAAGCGATTGAGCTTGCGCGTATGGTCGAAGATATCGGCGTTAGCGCTATCATATATACCGATATAGGGCGCGATGGCACGGGCAATGGTATCAATACTATTGCAACGATCTCGATGGCGCAGGCCGTTAAAATACCGGTGATCGCTTCTGGCGGCGCGCATTCTTTGGATGATGTGCGCAATGTCAAAGCCGCAGAGCCTCATGGCGTCAATGGTATGATCATTGGCAAGGCGCTTTATGAAGAAACGATTGATCCTGTTGAAGCCTTGAAGATCGCAGCTTAAAGCCGTCTAGCACCCCTACAATAACGCATCGCAACGTACACCGCATGGCTGCCATGTGCGCAGCACATGCAAAACGGCGCTTTTCCTAGCCTTTTAAGGTTGACAGCGTGATTCGTTATGACATATAAGCTGCCCTCGACACTAAGTATCAAGGGTAAAAAAATGAACGCAATCAGCAAAATCACTCAAGAAGCCAACGGCAAATTTGCCGTAAAGAGCTTTGCTAAAGATTTGGTTGCGGCTGCCAGTAAGCAATTTCCAATAGAGCAGATTACCGGACAAATTGGCATAGAGGATGTGGCCCATTTGTCTCTGGAAGAAATTGTCTCTGGCAAACTTCAATCCCTGAATGTTGCTTTTTGTATTCTTCAAAGCAACGCTTTTGAGGGTCTGAAAAGTGTCGATGCTACGCGCTCTGCGCTCACGCTTGATTTCAAGGCCAAGCCGTCAAATTTGAAAAACGGCGGCCTTAAAATCATATCCAGTGAAGGGCATGAATATTTCTGCGGCAATTTGGCTGCTGTACGTGCGGCGTTGAAACCACTGGAAAATGTGCTGCATGGTGATGTTGAATACTTCGCTTTGGCTCTTCAAAAAGCGCTGGTTTCAAAAGCGCTTAAATTAAATAAGCCCGTTTTGTTTTCTGACCCCATGTTAGAGCATGAAGACAAGCACACCATGTATATGGTTGATCGTTATTTGCACGCAAATAAAGTGCAGCCATACCCGCTTGCTTCGAACGATGTTGCGCGCAAGCTCTAAAACCTATAAATTTTCACTATGTTGAAAACTCGAATTATTCCCTGCCTTGATGTTGATAATGGCCGCGTTGTTAAAGGCGTGAATTTTGTCGATATCCGCGATGCTGGCGATCCTGTCGAGCAAGCCAAAATCTATAATGATGCAGGCGC
>JBBKXC010000195.1:0-4272 GCA_037969275.1 Bdellovibrionales bacterium
CCAGAGTAATCAAATTCGCAAGCTTGCCCGATAATAATAGGGCCTGCTCCGATAATGGCGATAGATTTAATGTCGGTTCTTTTAGGCATGAACTCGGCTCCCGCTTTGGCTTGGTTTTCAATAGGTTCCGAGATTGATTGAGTAACGGAGTTTGTTAGTAAGTTCAATATAAATATTTAAAAAAAATGCGCTTTTATGGGCTTTTTAAGCGCGTGCGCCTTTTTTTGTCTCTTCGTGAGCGCCGTCACAGGCAAGAGAGCCTTTCGCGGGGCCGGCAACGATTTCGAAATGGAAGTCGCGACCATCGGCAATAAGCTTAAGGAGGCGACCATTGTGGATGTCGAATTGCAAGCCCTCAACAGTAAGGCGTCCTTCGCGGATGGCTTGCATGACCACCGGATAATCAAATAGGTTTTTAATGCCTTGGATGATGATTTGTTTTTCAATTTCTGTCGCCAGAATGCCTTGATTTGAATCGCCTGCGATGTTCATTGCATTTTGCATGATCTGACCGGCTACCTTTTTCATCCAAGGTATATCACCTGAATTGTAGATATTGCTTGAGAGCTTCCCGGCAGCGCCGCATCCCGTATGGCCCAGCAAGCAAAGAGATTTGATCTTCATGTCATTAATAGCCAGCAAAAGATTTTCGTGAAAAACCTGAGAGGCGCTGCATGTGTCATCAAAAATAGGAATTAAGGGGCCGGCCGAGCGTAAAACGAGAGATTCCCCTGGCATCAATCCAAATAAATTAAAGAGACTTACGCGTGAATCCATGCATGTCATGATCAAAGAGTGCGGAGCCTGACCGTTATGCGCCAAATGCTCGATTAGACCGTCTGTTTCATAAAAATCAGACCTATTTAATTCAAATCGCTCTGCGAGGTTCATCTCACTATTTCCAACTTACATGTTATATAAGCAACAAAATGTCATATTTTAGTCATAATGTCAAGTATTATGTAATTGTGCGTGCTGTAAATAGCAATCGAAGGTTTTATATTTTTTCAAATTTTTGAGAAGAAGAATTATGTTTCAAGATATGCCCATGTTGCATGTCGAATATCCACGGTTCAATGGTTAATCTATTTTCTTGTAAAGCTTGATTTACGGAAGGGTAAGTTTTCAAATTTTCGGCGCTTGTTAATAAGACCTGTTCTTCTGCAATTCGCAGAAGTGGGGCGCTTGCATCTCCTGTGTTCATTTCGCTGGCGAGCTCTTTGGCTTTAATCATTGCACCCTTTGCCACATCAATAAAACTGCTGATTTCTGGATCTTCGGTTTGATCATGTAGCGCTTTAATTGCGCCGCAATGCGTATGGCCTAAGATAATAATCTTTTTTACGCCAAGAGCGTTAATGGAGAATTGTAAGGACGCTGCTAGGGCCGTACCTTGTTTATACGGCCTCACAATGGCACCGATGGATTTGAAACCAAAAAACACGCCAGGTTTAGCATCAAAAATTGTGCCGGGGTCGCTTCTGGAATCGGCGCAGCTGATAATCATGTAATCGGGTTTTTGCCCGTCTTCAACTAACGAAGGCATGAGCGGTGTTTCCCCATCATAAGTTTTGACGCGGAAACGTTCAATAAATCCTTTGATTAGTATATCGCTCATAATTCTATCCTCGTTAAATTAGCGTCCAATATTTCTAGTTTGAAATTTGGGCATCAGGCAGCTTTATATTGCTTGATATTATTTACAAATTTTTCGAACAAATGGTGACTATCTTGCGGTCCGGGGGACGCTTCCGGATGGTATTGTACAGAAAACACGGGTTTGTTTTTAAGCTTTATGCCCTCGTTAGAACCATCGAACAAACTAAGATGCGTTGTCATGACATCTCCGGAAAGACTAGAATCCAGAACCTCAAAACCGTGGTTTTGTGACGTAATCTCGACTTTGCCGGTCTCGATATCCTTAACGGGGTGATTAGCGCCGCGGTGGCCAAGGTGCATTTTGCGGGTTTTCGCGCCAAGGGCGAGCGCCAAAAGCTGGTGACCTAAGCATATCCCGAATATTGGAATGTCTTTGGCAATAAGCTCTTTAATCACAGGCACGGCGTATTTCCCTGTCGCCGCCGGATCGCCGGGGCCATTGGAAAGAAAAACGCCATCGGGTTTGTGCGCGAGAATATCTTCGGCGCTGGAGCTGGCCGGAACAACAGTAACGTCGCAGCCCGCCGCCGCGAGGCAGCGTAAGATATTACGCTTGGCGCCGTAATCAATGGCCACGACTTTAAAAGTTGGCGCGGTTTGTTTGCCGTAGCCGTCTTTGATATCCCAAAGGGTTTCATCCCATTTATAGGTTTGGGTGCATGAAACATCCTTGGCAAGGTCCATGCCTTGGAGGCCGGGCCAGTCTTGCGCTTTTTTGATGAGGGCGGGAATGTCGAATTCACCGCGCGGGCTATGCGCGACAACGCCAACAGGCGCGCCATTGTCACGAATCATAACCGTAAGAGCACGCGTGTCGATATCATGAATGCCGACTAGGTTATAGCTTTTGAGCCATGCGTCAAAATGTTTGCTTGAGCGCCAATTAGATGGGTTTGTGACATCTTCACGTACGATCAAACCTTTGGCGACAGGGTTTGTTGTTTCGATGTCTTCGTCATTGGTGCCGACATTGCCGATATGGGGGAATGTGAAGTTTATAATTTGCCCTGCATAGCTGGGGTCGGTCAGAATCTCCTGATATCCGGTCATGGATGTATTAAAACATATTTCCCCGACACTGGCTTTTTCCGCGCCAAAGCCCTTACCCCAGATGATGGTTTCATCGGAGAGAACAATAACGCCGGTTGCATTGGCAGGGGGTTTCATATTAGAAGATTGTGTCATATTTATACTTTCTAGCAAAAAGGGGCCGCTAGAAAAAAGGGTAATACAGACTATATGAATAAAAAGGAAGAAAAATCGTGCCGATCCGTGAAGAAATAACTGAAAAAATGAAAGAAGCCATGAAAAATAAAAATCAGGTGGCGCTTTCAACGATCCGCCTGATGATGGCTGCACTGAAAGATCGCGACATTTCGGCGCGTGGTTCGGGTAAAGCCGAAGGCGTTGATGATTCCGAGATATTGTCCATGATGCAATCCATGATCAAGCAAAGAAACGAATCGGCAAAAACCTATGTTGATGCAGACCGCAAAGATTTAGCGAGCCGTGAACTTGAAGAGATTGGCGTGATTGAGGGCTTTATGCCGCGCCAGCTTGATGATAGCGAGATTGACGCCGTTATCTCCAAAAAAATTGCGGAAACGGGCGCGCAGGATATCAAGGATATGGGTAAGGTTATGGCCGAGCTTAAGGCCGATTACGCAGGGCAATTCGATATGGGGCGTGCGAGTGGCAAAGTCCGTGAAGCGCTGGGTTAATTAACCGCTCTTCTTTTTGAAGAGCGCCTCATAAACACGGCGCAGCAATGACCATTCCATTCTTGTGGTCGGCTGATCGCCATATTGGATAATGGTCAGTTTTTTCTTATCTGAAAAAATCGGGGGCATCGTTATTCCTCTGTATTACCGTAAGTGTTTAAGCTTTTTAAATGTTTGCCCTAATATAAGAATAAGCTAAAATACAGGCTTATAGCAAATGTTTTGCCTATGGCGCTGTAAATGCAGTATTTTTTTATTTTGCATATTTTTGTGAAATACGAAGTTTTTTATAACAGTGCAACATAAATTTTTGCTAGTGTCTGATAATGTCGATTCATGCCCGCTTTTTAGATGAGATTAGAAACCGTCTCACTCTGTCCGATATTATCGGTCAGCGCGTCTCTGTGACCCGTGCGGGCCGCGAGTTCAAGGCTTGTTGTCCCTTCCATAAGGAAAAATCACCATCCTTTACAATCAATGATGATAAGCAGTTTTATCACTGTTTTGGCTGCGGTGCGCATGGTGATGCGATTAACTTTGTTATGCAGCATGATAATTTACCCTTCCCTGAGGCGGTTGAGTTATTGGCGGGGCAGGCGGGTTTGCAAATGCCTGTGTTTACGGCAGACGACACCAAAAAGCACAAGGAGCAAAAAGACCTCTATAGCCTGATGGACGTTGCGGCGCAGTGGTTCGAGGCGCAGCTGGCCGAGCCCGCTAACCGTGAAATCATGGATTATGTGCGCGGTCGCGGCTTTTCCGAAGAAACGATCAACGCGTTTCGCTTGGGCTTCGCCCCTTCGGATGGTCAGGCTTTGCGCAGCTATCTTTTGGCGCGAGAGTATAAAGACGAGCAAATGATCGAGCTTGGTCTTGCTAAAGCGGGAAAAGA
>JBBKXC010000196.1:0-3293 GCA_037969275.1 Bdellovibrionales bacterium
AACGGAATTTTTCCAATCAAGAATGGCCCTGCGTATAGATCGCCGGCCTTGGTTGTGACCGGCATTGTTACAACGCCGTCTTTTTCGAGCGCTTTTAAGCCAGCCGAGACGAAGAGAGCGGTGCGCTCGTTAAGTGCGCGTTGGGCTATTAGCCAATCGATAATTATATCAGCGCGTTTGATCGTCACGACAAGGTCAAGATTGGGAATGTCATGCTCGCCTTTAGTGATTGTGCCTTTGACTAAAATTTGCAGGTCGCCTTGCTCAAGGAAAAGATGATCGATTTCAAGGTGATCTGTAAAAGGTGTGAACTTAGCTTTGCCGCGCTCAAAGGTGAAATTCTCGGCGTATTGAATGGATTGCAGCGTGATTAAGTCGCACTCCACATGCACCGGAACAAAGGGCAGCGGCCAGCTGGAGGCTTTGACGTTTTCAAGCTGGACTTTTCCGGTAGGGAAAACAAAGCTTTCGCGCGCCATCAGCAGGTTGACTGGGCCGGGATAGCCTGAAACCCGGACGCCTTGCGTTGTGCGGTTAATGGCGCCTAGATCTTGCGGCTCAACGCTATCGGCTTGCTCTGTCTTGACCATGAAGAGCGAATGGCGTTCTTTTACCTCACCCGCTAACCAAAACCAAAAAACGCTATAAAGCGTAAATAGGAGAATAAGTGAGCCGAATAAATAGGCGGGTAGGGCTGATTTGCGCTCGTCTAGATGAAGGCGCTCTTCGTTTTGCGCCTCGGCGAGAAGAGCATTTGAGTGGCTCTCTAAGTTATTCTCGAGGCGGGATATAAGGGGCGCGCGATCCATGCCGGGCTCAATCGCTGGCAGGAATTCGAAAATGATTGTGCCGGGGCGTTTGCACCAACCTGAGCGCGGCCAGAAATGGCCGGTATTGAGTGCAAGCGGTATTATGGGGAGGTTGGTGGCTTCTTGAATGCGGGCGACGCCGACCTTATAGGGCTTGGCTTGCGCAGTTTCATGCGGCCAAACCCGCGTGCCTTGGGGGAAAATAACTATAGGACGGCCTTGTTCTTTTACGGCCTGAGCGCCCATTTGCATAGATGTAATGGCGGCATCTGGATTACTGCGATCTATGGCTATGGGGTTAATTTTCTTGAGATATTTTCCCCATAGCGGAATTTTTAGGAGCTCTTGTTTCAATATAATGGCCGGATCACCGAAAAGTGCGTGAAGCTTCATGGTCTCATAGGCAGATTGATGCTTTGAAGCGATAATATAAGACCCTGAGGACGGCAAATTGACCGAGCCGCGCAGCTGGAAGCGCAGTCCCATTATTGTGCGCTCTAAAAAATGAACAATGCCTGTCCAGCTATGCACGACAAACATAAAAGCTTTGCGCGGCATTAAAAGCGTGGGCATACATGCGATGCACGCAATAAGGGTGACACTGTAAAACAGCAAATTGAATATGGTGGAACGCAGCCAGTATTTATTTGTCATGCAGGGGCATCCATTCCGCTCAACATATGCGCGCCGCGCCAGATTGCTTTAATATATTCCGAAAACAAGATCTTCCAGTAAACCAATTCGCGCGGTGTGTAATCCTCCATCTGCACCGGATGGGCAATCATGACCAGATCAGGCATGGCTTGACGAAATTCCAGAAGCGCGCGCTGCATATGATAGGGAGATGTTACGATGCGGGCGGTTTTAATGTTGTTGCGCTCGACCCAGTCTTTGGCTTCAATGGCGTTTTCATGCGTTGTGGTGGCTTCATATCCAAGGGTGATGCAGCAATGCGGAAGAGCTTCTTCACCTTTCCATTCAGCCAAAATTTCGCGGCGCTTTACATCGCGGTTAACGCCAGTGATGAATAATTCTTGGGCAAGATGCTCGCTCCAAAGGCCAAGACCCGTTTGCACGCGGTAATTGCCCCCAGTAAGAACGATAATGGCATCGGTTCTCATACCCGGCTTTTCAGGCTGAACGGCGTAAGCACTGACAAAAAAGGTTACAAGCCCGCCCGCCAGAAGAAACAAGCTGATGAGGAAGGCTAGGGTCAATGTTTTGAATAAAAATGCCATGCAATAGTTCTAGGGCATAAGGGAGAGTTCGCGCAAGACTGTAATTTTAGCAGTAAATCCAGCTATAATACAGGCAGCGATTGGAAGGCAGGCCAATGTCAACACATGGAGCATATTTATGCTAAATTCCGGCAGTAGCGCCGCGCCGCTATTGCCCGAGAAAAACCCGATCAGCGCCAGAATAAGTGCGCCTGAAAATGCGCCGTATAGAGCGCCTTGCAGTGCCAATATCCATGCGTGGCGCTGGAATTGCCGTGATATGTAGATATCGCTCGCGCCCATGAGGTGCAAAAGCTCGACATCTTTTATGTGGATAGCAATCCGCGCCTTTACGGCTCCGGCAATGGCGGTAATAGTTGTTATGCCTATCATCAAAGTGACGAGAAGCGTTGCGAGTTGAAGCGCGCCAGTCAACTTCAAAATATCGGCCAGCCAGCTTTCATGCGTGTCCAGCACAATATTGGGGATAATTTGTTCAAGGTCGGTTTTCATTTGCGCGATCAAATCCGGAGTAATCATCACAAAGCTTACGGAAATCAAGCCGGGTAGAGGCATTTCGGGGAAATCTTTGGTATCACCCAGCCATGGCTGTATAAGCGCTTGAATATCATCGCGCGTAAGGGTTTTTACCTCGCGCACAAAATTCTGCGCCTTGAGGCGCGCCTCGGCTTGGCCAGCAAGGCTTTGAATATCGTCCCAGCTTCGGATATGCCCCTTCGCGTCTTCCGCAGGAATTTCTATGGTCATTTTATTCTCTAGACCTGAAGACCAATGATGCGCAATCGAGCCAAGCGCAAAGCTTCCAGCCAATGCCACAACGCCAAGAAAGGTCATCAGCGCGATGAGCAGGATTAAAAACCCCGTTCCGGCCTCTTTATTCAAAGGGAGGTCATATTGCCGCCCGCGTTTAGCAACGCCGAGTTTTTTATCGCCAAGAAGGAAAAATCCCATCTTAAAAAACTCCCTTTATTTTTTTCTGTATCCAGCTTTTCGGGGCTTCTATGCGTAAATTACCCGCTTCCAGCATCATGCGTGGATGATCGAATTTATCCATCAAATGCTGACTGTGGGTCGCAATTACTATCGTTGTACCCATGCGATTGAGCTGGTCGAAGAGATTCATAAGGCGCAAACCAATCTCGTCATCAAGGTTTCCTGTTGGCTCATCCGCAAGGAGAAGCTTGGGGCGTCCGATAACGGCTCTGGCAATGGCAACGCGTTGCTGCTGACCGCCAGAAAGAGTGAG
>JBBKXC010000197.1:0-2750 GCA_037969275.1 Bdellovibrionales bacterium
GACAAGATCAAAACCGCCGATCTTATGCCGGCAATAGACTGGGCTTTGCAAAAGCTTTTGGACGAAGTCGAGGCTATTAAAACCAATGATGACCTTCCGACATTTGAAAATACAGTGGAGGCGCTAGAGTATCTAGGTGCTGATTTTGAACGTGTTATGGCAGTATTCGATACTTTAGGATCTACAAACACGAATACTGAGATTAAAGAGCTCGAGAAGGAAGTAAACAAGAAAACAACGCCGATATTCAGCGCCCTTGCCATGGATGATGTTTTATTTGAGCGCATTAAAGCTGTTTACGACGCGCGGGATACCCTTAATCTTGATGCTGAACAGACCAAGCTTTTGGATAACGCCTATAAGGGCCGCGTGCGTTCGGGCGCCCTATTAGAGCCGGAGAAAAAGCAACGCTTAACTGTCCTCAGCACTGAACTGGCTGAAAAAACAACGCAATATAAACAAAACACGCTTGAAGCAACGGCAACGTATGAACGCATAGCGACAAAAGAAGAGCTTGCCGGCGTTCCTGAGCGCGTCATGAAATCTTACCTAGCCAATGTCGAAGAAGCGGTTAAAGCAAGTGAACGCAGCATTACTATGGCGCTAGGTGGTTTGACTGCATTGGAGGCTATGGATGCGAAAATATTCAAATCTAAAAAAGTTTACGATGACACTTTAGAGGCAGCCAAAGCCGGGGTTCAATCCGCCAGCGCCGCTCATCAAGAGCGTAAAGCATCGTTAGATGGAAAATACCTGATTGGCATGCAGCCTGCGCCACTTGAAATTCTCTCCCATTGTCAAAATCGTGATTTGCGCAAGGAAATCAGCGATGCCATGGACATGATCGCCTGTGAGGGCGAGCTTGATAACCGCGCAATTGTCATGGACATTGTTAAATTGCGCCATGAAAAATCACAGCTATTGGGTTATAAAAACCATGCGGACTTTATATTGTCAGACCGCATGGCCGGCTCTATCGAGGCCGTCGAGACATTCCTTGAGAACAATTTGAAAGCTTATAAGCCACCCGCCGAGAAATATTTCAATGAGGTTAAGGCTTATGCCGAGCTAGTTAGCCCGGGTCTGGATTTTGATGCTCATGATTTTGGCTTTTATAGCCGTAAACTAAAAGAAGAGCGCTTTAGTTTCGATACCGAAGTTCTACGTCCTTATTTCGAAGTCAGCAATGTGCTGGATGGTTTCCGCGCGCATGTTGAAAAGCTGTTCAATGTCGAAATGGTGGATTGCACCGATAAATATCCCGCCTACCGCGACGATGCGCAAGTCTTCGAAGTTAAAGACAAAACCAGCGGCGAAGTCAAAGCTTTGTTCTACGCGGATTATTTCGCCGATGCCAAAGCCAAACGCGGCGGTGCATGGATGAACCCATTCAGAAACAAAGCCATTGATAAAAACGGCAATGACCAAATCCCTATAATTACAAATAGCTGTAATTATCAAAAGCCGACCGAAGGTCAGCCGAGCTTACTCTCCTTCCGTGAAGTAGAAACATTGTTCCATGAAGGCGGCCACGCATTCCACGGTATTCTGGCCGAAGGAAAATACGCGTCATTAAACGGGACAAGCGTCAAATGGGACTTTGTCGAATTACCATCCCAGCTCATGGAAAACTGGTTGGGTGAGCCTGAAGTGCTGAAATCATTCGCCAAAGATTACGAAACAGGCGAGCCGATCCCTGATGAATACATCGCGAAGATGAAAGAAATGTCGAACTACGGCAGCGCCAATATGGGCGTCGGCCAGACAAAATACGGCATGCTCGATATGATGTGGCACACCACCGACCCATCCGAGATTGAATCGCCAGAAGCGCTGGAAGATATTATCCACGCCAAAACATCATTCTTTGCCGATCGCGGCCTAGGCGCTAAATCCGCTAGCTTTGGGCATTTGTTCTCTAGCCCAGGGGGCTACAGCGCGGGTTACTACAGCTATAAATGGGCTGAAGTTCTGGAAGCAGATGTATTTGAGGAATTCAAACGCAACGGATTATACGATCCTGAAACAGCCCAACGCCTAAAAGAGACAATCTTTAGCCAAGGCGGCAAGGTTGATCCGATGGAGTTGTTCAAGCAGATGATGGGGCGCGAACCTAACCCGGACGCACTCTTCCGCCGCGAAGGCTTAATTGCCGATGATGTCAAAAAATCGCCGCAGCCAGACATTGGCTTTGACGCGCTGGAGCCTGATATTCAGCCATAAAGATTTACAACTAGACATGTAAAAGCGAACGCCTTGGAAGCACTTTAGCCCCAAGGCGTTTTTTTACGCTGGCCGCGTGTACGCGTGAGCCATGGGTTAGATGATTTATCGCCATTATCAGGCGCAAAGCCCGCGCCGCGCCCAATCGGCGGGAGTCGGCTTGCATCGGGCACACTCTCGCCGGTTACGGCGGCAATAGCATGTATGCGCTTATCTATTGGGGGATGCGTGGCGAACATCCCTAAAAAAGGAGCCGAGTTTTCAATGCACATTTGGGCAATATCGGCGGTAGTTTCGGGAATTTGGTCACGCCCGCTAATGCGCATGAGCGCACGCATCATGGCAGATGGGTTCTTCGTCAGCTCAACCGCGCCCGCATCCGCCATATATTCCCTGCGCCGCGAAAGAGCAAAGCGCATAAGGAGCGTGGCCATGTACCCAACCCAAAGCACTGCGGCAATCGCCAGCATAACAATAATACCGCCACCTTTACCGCGACTATTGCCACCAGAAAAAATCATGCCATA
>JBBKXC010000198.1:0-4710 GCA_037969275.1 Bdellovibrionales bacterium
CAACCCATCAACTTGTTCCATATGCAGCAGTTAAAAAAGAAAAAGCTCTGGTTTAAAGACATGATCCAGAAGCTTGAAAGCTCTCTTATTGACGATATTATCGCCTAAGATTGCCAATATAAAGGAAACGCCCCCGTGACCCACTCAGACTCCAATCCAATTGTTGGCATAATTATGGGCTCCCAATCCGATTGGGACACGATGAAAGAGGCGCATGATATTCTCCATAGCCTTGAAATTCCCCATGAATGCAAAATTGTTTCGGCGCACCGTACGCCGGAGCGCATGTTCGAATATGCGAAAAGCGCTAAAGAGCGTGGCTTAAAGGTCATCATTGCGGGCGCTGGCGGCGCGGCACATTTACCGGGTATGGTTGCAAGCCTAACTTCCCTGCCCGTTCTAGGCGTTCCGGTCGAAAGCAAAGCCCTTAAAGGCATGGACAGCCTGCTCTCAATCGTACAAATGCCAGGCGGCATTCCTGTTGGGACTTTGGCCATTGGCAAGCCCGGCGCTAAAAATGCCGGCATCTTGGCAGCCTCGATCCTCGGGGCGCATGATGATGCCGTCTCCGCAAGGCTGGAAGCTCTCCGAAAGACGCAAACTGACGCCGTTAAAGACACGCCAATTGATTAATACTTGCCTGTAACGCCATTTTTAAGCATAGTCTGGCCATGAAAAATCTGACACTTGGAATATTAGGAGGCGGACAGCTCGGGCGCATGAGCGCACTGGCTGCGGCTAATCTCGGTATTGAAGTCCACATTTACACCCCGGAGCAAGACAGCCCCGCCAGCAAAGTTTCAGCCAAAACAATTGTTGCTTCCTATGATAATCACTCTGCGCTTAAAGAATTTGCGCAAAGCGTTGACGCCATCACGTATGAATTTGAAAATATTCCCGTCGAAACAATCCTGTTTCTTAAAGACATAAAACCTGTGTTTCCAGATGAGAAGTTACTGCTAACCTCTCAAGACCGTATCATCGAAAAAACGTTTTTAAACAATATTGGGATAGATACGACACGGTGGAAATCATTTAAATCTATTGATGATATCAACGACGCCTTCAAAGAGTGGAGTTCGAGCTCTGTAATTTTAAAAACGACACGTTTCGGATATGATGGAAAAGGCCAGCACAAGTATAAAAAAGGCGATAATATTAACGAAACGCTCCGTGATTTAAAGGGCGATATTATCATTGAAGAAATTGTTGATTTTGACTGCGAAATTTCCGTGATTTGCGCCCGCGACAGTGAAAATAATATGGTAACATACGGTCCAATGCTCAACGAACACCAAAACCATATTTTGCATTTAACAACTATTCCCGCGGGCATACCGGATGATCTTTCTCAAAAAGCAATCCAGCTCATTGAAAATCTCGCTCAAGCAATTGATTTAAAAGGTGTTCTTACGCTTGAGCTTTTTGTAACCAAAGATGGACGCTTACTGGCAAATGAGATTGCCCCGCGCACCCATAACTCTGGCCATTGGAGCATGGATGCTTGTCTTTATTCCCAATTTGACAACCATATCAGAGCAGTATGCGGCCTTGCTGTTATGGAGCCACAGCGCCACAGTGACGCTAAAATGCTCAATCTCATCGGAAATGATATTTTAGGCACTGAAAAGTACATCTCTAAACCAGGTGCTTATCTTCATAATTACGGCAAAAAAGAAATCCGTGAGGGCCGTAAAATGGGACACATTAATTTTATATCCCCGAAAAGCTGAGCCCAGCTTCTTAAAATTGCTTTGAAATAAGACCAGATAGCGCTAGGCTTTTCTCCAATCACAGATTTTAAGAGGAAATGATGAGCGCGCAAGCACTTGAAAAACAAAATACCATGACAAAAACAAGACTTGAATCCGATTCCATTGGTGAAATAGAAGTTCCATTCGATAAATATTGGGGCGCACAAACACAGCGTTCTATTGAAAATTTTGATATTGGCGGCGAGACAATGCCCGCGCCCCTCGTGCGCGCCCTCGGCGTTCAAAAGAAAGCTTCTGCGCAAGCCAATCTTGACCTTGGGGAGCTTGATAGCAAAATTGCCAACGCTATTATACAGGCCGCCGATGAGGTTATTGACGGTACGCTTGCCGACCAATTCCCTCTTGTTGTCTGGCAGACAGGCTCTGGTACACAAAGCAATATGAACGCCAATGAAGTTATTGCCAACCGCGCCATTGAAATTATGGGCGGCCAGATCGGCTCTAAAAGCCCCGTCCACCCAAATGACCATGTCAATTGCGGCCAGTCCTCCAATGACACCTTCCCGACGGCCATGCATATCGCAGCAGCGGAGCAAGTGCATCATGAGCTTATTCCTTCAATAGAAGAACTTCATTCTGCCCTCAATAATAAGGCTAACGCCTTTTCAGATATCGTGAAAATAGGACGTACGCATCTTCAAGACGCAACACCTTTAACATTAGGGCAAGAGTTCTCCGGCTACGCCATGCAGATGAAATATGGTATCGACCGCATTAAGACTACGCTGCCGCGCCTCCACCAATTGGCGCAGGGCGGAACAGCCGTTGGTACAGGTATCAACTCGAAAAAAGGCTTTGATAAAGCATTTGCCGATAAAGTCTCGAAAATTACCGGCCTGGATTTCATTACCGCCGAAAACAAATTCGAGGCACTGGCGGCGCATGATGCATTGGTAGAGCTTTCGGGCGCAATGAATGTTTTGGCGACTAGCCTCATGAAAATTGCCAATGATATCCGCCTACTGGGTTCTGGCCCGCGCTGTGGTATTGGTGAGATTATGCTCCCCGCTAACGAACCTGGCTCTTCCATCATGCCAGGCAAGGTTAATCCGACGCAATGTGAAGCGCTGACGATGGTTTGCGCGCAAATTATGGGTAACCATGTGACGGTTACTATTGCGGGTAGTAATGGCCATTTCGAGCTTAACGTCTTTAAACCCGTCATCATTTACAACGTCCTGCAGTCAATACGCCTTTTGGCTGATGGGATGCGCAGCTTTACTAAGCATTGCGTGACAGGTATTGAACCTGACCGCAAGCGCATTGATAAACTACTCAATGAAAGTCTAATGCTAGTAACAGCGCTTAACCCGCATATTGGCTATGATAATGCCGCTAAAATTGCGAAAAAAGCGCATCAGGAAGGCACAACGCTGCAAGATGCCGCTATTGCCCTTGGCCTTCTCACAGAAGAGCAGTTCAAGGACTGGATCAAGCCGTTAGAAATGATCAAGCCGCGCGATTAAAAATCATGAGCACGCTTAAACGTTCCGTTTTAATTGCGGGTCATGCGACAAGCGTGACCCTTGAGAGTGAATTCTGGGAAGCGTTGAAAAACCTAGCTGAGCGCAAGGGCTGCTCAATAAATGCGCTGGTCAATGACATTGATGCGGCAAAGACAATCCCCAATCTATCAAGTGCGATCAGGGTCTATATCTTAAAGACCCTGATCAATAATCAATAATTTTTACTGAAGCAAACCTTTGAGGAGGCCTTTAATGGCATCTTCGGGCTTAACTTCTTGCTGCTGCTCTTGCTGAGCTGGCTCATTGTCATTTGCAATTGGCGCTTCTTGTGCTGGCGCGCTCTCCTCACCTGAAACAGGCTCGATTGCACCGTTATCTACACCTGCAGGCGCAGCAGCTGGTGCGGCGCCTGGAAAGCCTAGCTTGCCGCCTAACTTGTCAGAAAGTAGATCTTGAAGCTTACGTTCTACCTTACGGGAGATATAGTCATTCAAAACGCCCTGCCCAAATGTTTGCGCCGGATTATTTAGCGGTCCACTAATCTGGATTTTAAACGGCGGAATATCTTCGCCCTTAACAGTAATCTCATGCGTCGTCGCAATCGTAAACTGAGGAATATCGGCCTTACCGGTCGTATTCAAGAAAGCTTTGGGACCATCCATATCAAGTTTATTAATATGAACGATACCCTCGGAAATTGTGAAATCACCATCCATTGTATCAAATTGCGTGCTGCCGCCTTTTGTAGAGCTTTTCCAAACACCCATCACCGTATCGCCCGGCTTGGTTTCAGTAGACATCGCGCGCGCAAAACGCGCCAGATCAAAACCAGTTAAGATAATATCCTTACCTGTCGTTACGCCTTTACCATTAAGTGAGTTCACAAGAGCAGACGCACTGAGACCACTCGCGGCCACATCGGCGTCTATACTCACAAGGCCTTGACCTTTAAGTATGCGGTTTCCAGTCAATGACCCGACCAATGGTTCAAGGGATACATCTCGTAAATTGGCGCTACCATTTAGATTATATCCGGCTTTGGCGCTGGCTTGCTTCATTGTACCTTTAAGGTTGACTTGCCCCTCATAGAGCCCAGCCTGCAGTTGCTCAAGGTTCAAAACCCCAGCGTTTAACGCAGCTTTGAGAATTGGCTGCGCCATATTCCAGCCTTCATAGTTGATAGACTTTGCCGCCAGATTGACATTAAAATCAAGGGCGTTCATCCAGCTGGAATCCAGTGCTTCCCGCGACCATCCTTGGGATGACGCTGCGCTTGGAGCCGCTGTACCACCAGCTGCCTTATTACCAATAACCACATCGCCGAGCTTGATATCAGCATTGATGCTTGGTCTTGCGCCAGACAAATCCATGCCAGCACTGCCCTCAACCGCGATGCCGGACAAATCGGCCTTTATATTACTTAATGTATAACCCTTGTCATTTTTAGCCACTTTGGCATAGAAATCGAG
>JBBKXC010000199.1:0-5872 GCA_037969275.1 Bdellovibrionales bacterium
AAATCCAGAACGACCGAAAACCCATTTATTTCGATAGATGCATTAAATAAATATTTAGACTCTTTAAAGGAATATGCCGATAAAAAATCAGACTATGATGATAAAATTCATCAAAAATATTTAAAAGATTTAGAAAGCAAAAATGCCGCAGATATTGAAATGTTTAAATCTGTTATGGATTCTGGAAAAGATGCCCTAAGATCTATGCTTATTGTTAATGGTGGAGCAATTTTAGCGTTACTCGCCTTATTAGGAAATTTAGAAGAAAAATTAATCCCTTTGCTTAATGAAGGATTGATTAGCGCTTTATGCATGTTTAGCTTAGGCGTTTTTGGGGCAACAATTATTTACGGCATCCGATATTTTGCGCAATTCTACTATTCAGAAGATAATATTAAGATTGGCAATTTTTGCACAGCGACCTGTGTATGCTTAGCTGTTCTTTCCTACTTTTCTTTAGGTTATGGCTTGTATAAAACTTATTTGGCCTTTAACAGTTTGGTTATGTAGACCTATATAAAGTGCGTCATTTCTATCGCGTAATGTGACCTGCCGCATGACCGTGGGTGTATTCATCTTTTGTGATAGAGACTTCACGACAACCAAACGCCCTCCATAAAAACATCAACAAAATAGGAATTTAATCATAAAGATCCTCTATGACTTTAACCTGCGCCGACACCCCCCTCTTTAGACCGCCCCTGCGCATAAATACGCGGTGCGCACCCATACCAAAAGCACATATCACCCATGTGATAGCAGCGCTGGTGGATTATATGAAAAAACGCTATATTTTAGGCCTTAAGTTTCACATTTGAGTTTCATATTTTAAGACGGGGCCAAAAGCCATGATTGATATATTTGCCGCGCTGCCAGCGCAAGCCGCTCTTTCCAGTGTTATGTTCCTGCTGTTCCTCGCGCTGATCCGCTTTGTGGGGGTGCGCATTGTTATGCGCGGCAAGCCGGATATCTTAAGCAAGGACCAGCGCCGCTGGATTACGCGGGTGAAACGGGCTTGCGTTGTGCTGGCGATTATCGGGCTTTTCCTGATCTGGGCGCCGCAGCTGCATACTTTTGCGCTGTCTATGGTGGCCTTTGCGCTGGCGCTGGTTGTGGCGCTGAAGGAAGTTATTCTTGGGATAACGGCCGGATTTGTGCGCGTGGCGACCACGCCGTTTCGCGTTGGGGATTGGATCATATTGGACGGACATGCGGGGGAGGTCGTGGACATTGACGCCTTTACCATTCGTATGGTCGAGATCGAGCAAACCGATATGAGCTATCAATATACGGGGCGCGCCGTGGCCATTCCCAATGCCAAGATTTTTTCCTCCAATATTGTGAATTTGCAAAATACGCGCAATTACATTTTCCATGATCTGCGCGTTGTGGTGGCGGTGAGTGATGTTAGCCCCGAGGCCGTCTTTACCGTGTTCAAGCAAAGTGTCGAGGAGCATTACAAGCCCTTTATGGCAGAAGCGCGCCAGAATTTGCGCCAAGCCGAGCGCGAGATCGGCGTGAGCCTTGGGCAGGCCGAGCCGCTGATGTCCATTCAAACCACGGAGTTTGGCAATCTTGTCTTATTGGCGCGGGTCTATTTACCCACCGCGCAGGTCGTGGCCGTTACGGCTGCGATTACCGAGGACACCGTGCAGGCCGCCCATGACTCCCGCCTTGCCACCCACCGCACCTTGATCGAGCATGAGGAGGAGTACAAATTTTCCTTGGGTAATAAGAGCAGCGTTAACGCCAAGCGCGCCGCATAATTACTGTGGCATCTAACCCCCGCCCCCGCTATTATATTGGAACGAACTGAAGAAAACGCATTTTTCACTGGAATTCCAATATGTTAGAAGAAACAATAGCGCCGCTGACCACCGAAGATCTTCCGGCGCTGCACGCGCTGCAACTGGCGGCGTACCGCGAGGAATTGCACGAGCCTGCTGCGCTGTTTGCCAAAATGTTGGCTTTTCCGCGCAGCCTTAATCTTGGGCTTTGGCTGGGTGACGCGCTGCGCGGTTATATCGTGTCCTACGCCGTGGAAACGGGGCGCGATGAATTCACCGCCGGGCCGCGCAGGGAATGTGATCCTGCGCTTTTATACCTGCACGACCTTTGCATTTCCCCCGAAATTCAAGGCGCTGGTTTGGGGCGCAGGCTGTATGCGGAGTTCGAAGCGCTGGCCATTAAGGATGATTACACCACCATTATCGCCAACGCCATTGCAGGGCGTCTAGCCTTTTGGGAACATCAGGGCTTTACGGCAGGGGCGCAAACCTCCTATCATGGCGTGGATGCAATCCGCATCGAAAAGAAAGTTAAGCCCTGACCATGACCGATACAGCCCTTCCTCCTTGCCCGAAATGTGCGTCCGCCTATACCTATGAGGACGGCGCGCTGCTGGTTTGCCCTGAATGCGCCCATGAGTGGAGCGCGGCTGGCGAAGGTGATGCGGGCGGTAAAATCTGGAAAGATGCACATGGCACAATACTGGCCGATGGCGATAGTGTAAGCGTTATCAAGGATTTGAAATTCAATGGCGGCGTCGTCAAGGTTGGCACCAAGGTTAAAAATATCCGCCTTGTCGAAGGCGATCACGATATTGATTGCAAAATTCCTGGCGTGGGCGCGATGGGCTTAAAGACCGAATTTGTAAAGAAAATCACGGAATAAGCGGGATGATGGAACTTTCGCCGCTCTGGAATTGTTGATGAAAAAATGAGTTCTTCAAACGATATAAAAACGGACATGCCGCGCGCGACATTGCGCGATAATAATTTTACCGATGGCTTTTCCGTTGCTTGGGACACCGTGCAAAACTGGGCGGTAGATTTCTATACGATCCTTCCCAATATTGTGGTCGGGATTGTGTTTCTTATTGTTTTCACAATCCTGTCTTATGCGATCTCGCGGCTTATTCGCGGCTATTTCGAGCGCAAACAGCGCATTGATCTTGGTAACATTCTGAGCGACCTTGGCTTCTGGGCCTTTGTTATTTTGGGCGCAGCAATTGCGCTGACGATCATTATGCCTTCGGTTAAACCCGGCAATCTAGTGGCCAGTCTCGGTATTGGTTCTATCGCTGCGGGTTTTGCCTTCAAGGAAATTTTGCAAAACTGGCTGGCCGGATTATTGATCTTGCTGCGGATGCCGTTTCGCCGCGGCGACCAGATTACTGTGATGGACGCGCAAGGCACAGTCATGCGCATTGAGCCGCGCGCGACGATCCTACGCACCTATGACGGACGCGATCTGGTAATTCCCAACACAATGGTTTTTAACAATGTGGTGCAGGTGCATACCTCGCAGCCTACGCGCCGCATCGAGATGGACATCACTGTCGGTTATGATTATCAGGTGCGTCATATCACGCAGATTATACTTACCGCTATCGAGCCAATTGACGAAATATTGAACGACCCAGCGCCGCAAGTTATGTGCTGGGAATTGGGAGCAACATCCCTTGGCATCAAGCTGCGTTGGTGGATTAAATCCGAGCGCTCAGAGGAAGTGATTTCCAGAGCGCGCGCGGTGCAGGCCATTAAAGAAGCATTCGAGGCCAATGATATCGACCCGACAGATCCGCAATTGATCTATTTTAAATCGGCAAACGGTTTGAATGCGATTGAAAGCGAAACGCCAGCGAAAAAGAAAGCGCCCTCTGCTGCAACTAAAAAAATTAAACCGCCGCCACCGCCGCCAGATTTTGTCTCCTTAAAAAATGATTCAGAATCCTACACCGCCAAGACTGATTCCAAAGCTAAAACCATGCTGCCGGACGAATAAGCGGCTCGGTTTAAGTACGTCCTCCCGAATAATTCCGCGCTGGGTTTAAATAATTGGGCGTAAAATCCAGCTTGACTTACCATGGCGCTCCCCCCTAAATGAAAGGCGCATCAGGGAGGCAAATATGCTCAAAAACATACCATATGACGACTTAAAAATTGGCCAGAGCATCAGCCGAAAGCGCGTCATAACGGATGATGATATCCAGCAATCGGCGGCGCTTTTTCAAGATCGTAACCCTGCACATCTCAGCGATGAATTCGCCGCCAAGAGCGCCTTTAAGAGCCGCATAGCCCATGGCATGCTGAGCGCGGGCCTTGTCTCTGGCGTTATTGGCGAAGAATTACCGGGCCCCGGAACAATTTATATGTCGCAAAACCTTCAATTCCGCGCCCCCGTCAAAATAGGTGATGAAATTACGATCACCGTCACGGTGCAGGAGAAAAAGGACGGCAAGAAAGCAGGAACAGGCAAAGCCACTTTATCTACCATTTGCACTAATCAAGATGGTATTGTAGTGCTGGAAGGCGAGGCGCAAGTCTTGGCGCCGTCCGAAAGTATAGAACACGCCTTAGCCGCAGATCACATTTTGCCCCATCTTTGGAGCGATCCCGAAGTTTAGAAAGATTATAATGACCCATCAAAACCCACATGAAAACCTCGACCCGCTCGTAATGGCCGCCGCTAACGAAGAGTGGAACAATGTCACAAGCGTCATTTCGGGCGTCTTTGACCAGCCGGATTTTGATAAAAACGCCCATAGCGCGCAAGACATTGCCGAGCGTATTTATATTCTGGTCGATAGCGGCAAGCTAGATGTACAGGGTAATATGCGCCGCTGGCGCGAAGGGCTCATTAAGCTCCCTGCAAACAAAGCGGCGCAATAACCATGAAATATATGCTGCCCCTTCTGTTTCTTTTGACCTTGAGCGCTTGCGATACGATGCGAAAGCCATCCGCCTCAAACAATCCCTCAGCCATGAGCAGTGATACATTGTGCTTCCGCGATGCGGGCGCCAAAAAAAGCCCCGAGATCAAGGCCGAGATTCGCGCCCGCAATCTTGATTGCCGCGCGATAATCGAGAATGACCCCATGCTTAATCATGGCCGCTATTAAGGCTTAAGCGATTTTACTAGCGCGCAAATCCGGCGATATGATACATTTCGCCCCATGTTGATCGTACCCATAGAACTTAAAAATAGCGCTGTTCACGGCCTTGGTGTTTTTGCCGAGACGCTGATTAAAAAGGGCGACATTATCGCGAAGTTCTCTGCCGAGGTCGATCTCATTATTCCCTTTGAGCAATGGCAAATTATTACAGGACCACTTAAAGCGCATCTTGAAATGTATAGCTATTTTGATCGCAGCATTAACGAAAACGGCTATATTTTCAGCACCGATTTCAGTAAGCATATCAATCACTCCGAAACGCCCAATATGAGCGCGCGCGGCATGGTGCATAGAGCGCTCCGTGATATTGCCATTGGCGAAGAACTTATGTGTGATTACCGCGACTTTGATTGGGATGCGCAATATGGTGAACCGAACTATATTTCTACTTCTGCGTTGGCAAAAGCAGCACATCAATAACGAGGACAAAAATGGGAATTTTAGGAACAACAAAATTAATTTTTAGCGGCCTTTTGGGGATGACAGTCCTTGCGCTGTGGTTTTTTGGCGGCATTATCGGCGCCATCATCGGCGTTGCGAAAGATGAGGCCATATATGCTGTGGCCAGTCTCTTAGTACCTGGCTTCGGTGCCATTTACTCCATTGTCAGCGCGTTTGGCGCCATATTTTAGAAGAACAATTCCATGCTTCAAATCAAGACCTTCATTGCAGCAGATAATTACGGCGGGCAAGGTCTTTTCACGGATGAAGATGTCCCTAAGGGCGGTCTTATCCTGCGGTATTGTCCTGAATTTACGCGCTATATCCCCTTAGAAGAATATTACGAAGCCAGCTGCGAAGAACAAGAACTTTGGCATACCCACGCCTATCCGCATTACGAACCGAATGCCAATCCGCCAATGCTTGGTTTGATGCTTAATCTGGATGATGCGCGTTATTGCAATCACAGCGATG
>JBBKXC010000200.1:0-7341 GCA_037969275.1 Bdellovibrionales bacterium
GGCTCATAAGGCGGCGGTTCTATTGTTTCTTCCGCATCTTGTCCATTTTCATTAGTTGTTTCATCCATGGCTTCGCTCTCTTGTAAGCGGGCTTGGGGCGCCATTGTTTCAATCTTATCTTGCTGCATATCTTCTTTCGTATCTATTTCAGGATGTGCGTCTATAACCATCTCCGCATTTTCATATTCTGGCGGAGGTGGCGGGGCGCTTTGCATGATCTTTAATGGGTTATCAAAAATTCCCTTATGCGCATTGTGAATGGTATCTGCAAGTTTTTTCGGGTCAATAGGCTTGGCCAGAACGCCGTTGATCTGCGCTTCGTAATAACGTTCAATGTCTTTTTGCTGGACGTTACCTGTCAGAGCGATAATAGGGATATGCGCCTTACGTAGATCAGTCATAGCGCGGATGTTTTTCGCTGTTTCTACGCCGCTCATCCCCTCAAGATTAATATCGGTGAAGACAATATCAAAATCCTCACGCTCGATTTTACGAATGCCGTCTTCGCCATCAGCAGAGACAACGGGTTGGTGGCCATATTTTTCGAGCAAGCCGAATAAAACGCGCCTGTTAATCTGATTGTCCTCAATCACCAATATCCGCAAGGATGGCGTTTGTCTTTTAGCCTGAAGCATGGCATCGCTTTGCATATCTTCATCAATTTGATCATGTTCGCCTTTTTCCATGACCAGACTAAAGTAGAATGTACTACCGGCGCCTTCGTCACTTTTAACGCGGATAGAGCTTCCCATATTTTCAATGAGGTTCTTACAAATAGCAAGGCCAAGCCCTGTGCCGCCATATTGACGCGCTGTGCTTGATTCTGCTTGGGCAAATGGCGTGAATAATTTGTTGATGGCCTGCTTTGATATACCAATGCCGGTATCTTCAATCCCTATGTAAACCTCATAATGTTCCATTCCCGATTGATCGCCCGGCAGCGGGGTTGCGTGCAAATGAATAGTAACGCCGCCCTCGCTTGTGAACTTGATGGCGTTATTAATCAGGTTAAGGATGACCTGACGTAAACGGGTCGGATCACCAATGACGTATTGGGGGATATCGCGCGCTACAGCGGCCTTGATATAGATGCCTTTTTCTTCGGCATAAGCCGACATCAGGGTTACAACGCCCGTGATGAGTTTCGAGAGATCAAAACTGATCTTTTCAAGCTTCATATTGCCGGTTTCAATTTTTTCGAAATCCAAAATATCGTTCAATAGCACCATCATGGTATCACCGGACTTTTGGACGGCCATGATATAGTCATTTTGCTTAGGGCTCAGTTTGGTGTCGAGCAAAAGCCGCACCATCCCCATAATACCTGTCATGGGCGTACGAATTTCATGACTAACAACGGCAAGGAATGCCGATTTTGCTTCATTGGCGCGGTCGGCGCTTTCTTTAGCGATGCGCATTTCTTCGCTCCGCTGACGTTCACGCTCGCGCAGCTCGGCCATCACCTCTCTCTCACGCTCAATCACGCGTAAAAGTCGTGCTTGATCGGCGGATTTTTTCGATTGTTTCAACCGCTCTACATTATAGGTCTGTCTGTATTCCCTGATCTGGATCTGGCGATCTTGCTCTTCTTGCAAGGTTAGTTTTTGCATGGTCGCCATAACAAAGAAAAATGCCTGTGCCAGCAGTAATATCCAGATTGTATTAATGGTTATAACATTGGGTGGAATAATGCCGACAAGTGTCGTGCCGGTCACAATAAGCCCAATCGAGAATATTCCCCAGCCAGCAGCATAATAAGGGGAACCGAATTTGCCTTCCTGCATTTGAATAAGAGAAAACACGATAATTAATACGCAAGATGTCGGGATGGCAAACAGCGCGATATTTTTATTAAAAGCCAGTATTTCTGGCGAGAAATAGGCCACGCTACCGACCATGAGCAAGCCCGCAATCCCAATGAGCGCGGCAAATTGTTTTGGGTCCTCGAATTTTTTCATGTCCAAAAATAACTTAGTCAGCCAAAGTGCTGCGGCGAGCGCAAGGGAAAGTGTAAGGATTATAAGCCCTTCAGACACGCCCCACGGGCTGTAGAACGATGTCTGGATGCCGTAATGAAGAGCGATCATCAGAAGGTAAAACAAAGAAACTAAACCGTAAGAATACGTCTTTTTGTAAAGCGACACTGCGGCAAAAAAGCCGCTCATTAATAGCAAAAATCCATAAAGCATCACTGGGAGAATATCTACGCTGCTAATGGTGGGCATCATATTATAGGGTATAAGGCGCGGTGCGATGGAGCCGAGTAAGATGCCTTCTGGCTCTATATAAATGGCAAAAACATTCGTAGTTCCCGGCTTGATTGAAACGGGAACTGAGGCGTATTCCATATAGAGCTTGGCTTGATCCGATAGCGAATTGGTCAAGGTATTGATGAAGTCTAGACCCCGTGAATGCTCACGGACTTGTATATTTTTGATGATGGCGTAGCGCCCTTCGAAGACATCTCCGAAATTAATGATCCAGTTCTGGTTTTTCGTATTATTGGCAACCGAGAAAATCATCCAAACCGGATTTTTATATTGCGCAAGGTTGATGATGCCTTGCGTCTGGCGTTCTCCGCTAAAATTGCTGGAAAATTGTTTTATGACGTAATCATAAGTAATGCTCTCATTGATGACTTCGGTTAGGTAAATGTGCTGGCCAAGCGGATAGACATTTTGGTCGTTTTGCAGCTCGAGCTGGAAAGACTGGCGGTACGCAGTTTGTGCCTGCGCTGGAGGAGTTGTGGAAATTATTGCCGAAATAAGCAATGCGAGCGCTAACCATAGGCTGCGCTTGGAATAAACTGTATGAGCTTTAGTTAGAATGCTTTTCAAAGGCACATCTATCCGTCAAAGAACTGGCCGAAAGAATTTTCGGCTGCTCTCATAGTATAGCGTTTTTTTAAAATAAAAGGTTAAGATTGCAGGAGTTTTTTTTATAGCGCCGGTATAGTGAGCTGCTATTTAATAAAGACCAAAGCCATCGCCATAAGAAGGGCTGCGATAGCGAGGACAGACCATTTCATCCCAGTGGTGAAGGCCGCCCATGATTGCTGTGAACGCTCATATTCTTTTGGGTCGATATCGGTGGGGTCTGTTTTATTGGCCATTTTTCTCTCCAGCTTTAGATTAGGCTGATATTGCTGAAATTTTATGTCTCTGACAAGGGTGTAATGTCAAGATTGCCCAAGTTTTTCGGCAATTTTTGCTATCGCGAGCGGATAGGCGACATGTTCTTGCTCTAAAACGCGTGCGGCGAGGGTCTTGGTTGTATCATCTGGCAAAACAACCACTTCACGTTGGAGAATGATCTTGCCCTTGTCTACTTCGGGGATAACGTAGTGGATGGTTGGGCCGCTTGTTTTTTCACCCGCATCAAGCACTGCGCGGTGTACATGCTCGCCATACATACCCTCACCGCCAAATTTAGGCAGGAGCGCGGGATGTGTATTGATAATTTTATTCGGCCATTGCCCAACAAATTCAGGTGTTAAAATGCGCATAAATCCGGCGAGGCATATAAGGTCGATATCATATGTGGACAATGTATTACCAAGCGCTTCTTCAAACGCAGCCCGCCCGCCAAAATCTTTGTGTGAAACTGTGAGCGCGGGGATAGATTCAGTCTTGGCCCGCTCTAGGCCATGGGCGCCGGGAATATTGGAGATAACGACCACGATGCGCGCTGGAAAAGTGGGTTGTTTGCAGGCATCAATAATGGCTTGGAGGTTGGAGCCGCCGCCAGAAATCAGCACGGCGAGGTTAAGCTTTCCCGCCTGCATATCTTAGGCGCCCCAGTTCTTATCCAGATCAATCATGGTAACGGCCCTGCCTTTTTCGTGTTTTTCACTCACGCGGCCAATGGTGCGGACACTTTCGCCGCTCGCTGTTAGTGTCTCGATCAGGTTTGTCTCGTGCGCCGGATCACAAATAACCATATAACCAATACCGCAGTTAAAGGTGTTGGAGAGGTCTTTCGGGCTGAGCTCGCCAATATCACGTAGCCATTTGAAAATAGGCGGGAGATCCCAGCTGCCTGTTTCGATGTCGGCCTTGCAGCTTTCTGGCAATATGCGCGGTATGTTTTCATCAAAGCCGCCGCCAGTAATATGAACCATGCCTTTAATGGCAGGTAAACCAGCGTCATCTTTGATCTTCAGTGCTTTAAGAATTGATTTCACATAGATGCGAGTTGGCATCAGGAGCAATTCGCCCAAAGTTAGCGCAGGGTCAAAAGGCGCAGGGCTTTCAAAAGTAAAGCCTTCATTGTTTTTAATTAAATGGCGTACCAATGAAAAACCATTGGAGTGAACGCCATTTGAGGATAGACCAATAATGACATCGCCAGGTTTAATATCTTTACCCGTAATCATCTGGTCGCGCTCAACAGCGCCAACAGAAAATCCGGCCAGATCATAATCGCCAGCCATGTAAAGCCCCGGCATCTCGGCGGTTTCGCCGCCAATAAGCGCGCAGCCGGCTTGGTGACAGCCTTCTGCCACGCCGCCAATTACAGCTTCGGCGACATCATTGCAGAGCTTGCCTGTTGCGAAATAATCGAGGAAGAACAAAGGCTCGCCGCCCTGTACGATCAAATCATTGACGCACATGGCCACGCAATCAATACCAATTGTATTGTGACGATCCATCTCGATCGCGACTTTAATTTTCGTGCCGACGCCATCGGTGGCCGAAACGATAATCGGGTCTTTGTAACCGGTTTCCTTAAGATCGAAAAGTGCCCCGAATCCACCAATTCCTGACATAACGCCGCTGCGCTTTGTACGATTGGTATGGGGTTTGATTCTTTCGATCAGTTTTGCGGCCTTATCAACATCAACACCGGCTTCTTTGTAAGCATTCTGTTTCATTTTGTTTTATTATGCGCTATCTATGGGGTTCAGCTTTATATTTAGATTCAAGTTAGGTAAATTATGCCCTGCATTCATAAGACTTTTTACGGCTTTCGTACAGTTTTTTTATATATTTTCGCAATTTTGTTATGTGCGCAGAGCGCGCATGCTGCAAATCCTCTTTTTACGATAGAGGATGTGAAGGTTGATATAACCGCTGTAAGCGCAGTTGCCGCGCGGGCGCAGGCCTTTGATAAGGCGCAAGTTGATGCCTTCCAGACACTGGCCGAGCGTATGCTGTCTGCCTCCGATCTTGCGCAATTCAAGGCGCCGGACGTTGATACAATTTCCACCATGATACAAGATTACGAGATCAGTGATGAGCGCCTCTCCAGTGTGCGCTATGTCGCTAGCTATAAAATCCGTTTCAGAGATGACGCTGTTGCGCGGTATTTTGCTAACTCTAACGTTGCTTATACAGCCGTAAGCGCTAATCCGGCGCTGGTGCTTCCTTTTTTACGCAAGGACGGCAAAACGATGCTGTGGTCGCCCTATAATAATTGGAAAGAGGCATGGGACCGCGCTGGCGATGTCTCGTCTGGCGTCGTGCCGCTTCTTGTGCCGCTGGGCGACATTGCCGATGTGCGCGACATTGGTGATGAAAGTGCGATGGATTACAACAATACGAACCTTAACCAAATTCTTGAGCGTTATAGCGCCTCTGAAGCTATTATTTTGATCGCCGAGCCGGATGCGACACTATCGCGTGTGCAAAATGCGAGTGATGCCGCCGTTGGCAATCTGGCGGTGCAAATATACCGGACAGATCGCGGTCGCCCTGAATATGTGCAGCAAGTTGATGTGCTGGCAGGTGGAACAGATACACTGGCCAATGTGATGGACCGCGCCGTGACCAGTGTTCGAGGCGCGCTTAAATCCAATTGGAAATCCCAAATCGCCGAAAGCCCTATGGCGGCGGCAAGCCATATTGAGGCGCGCGTAGCTTACACTTCATTGAAGGAATGGGCGGAAACGCAGAGCGCGCTGCGCCGCGCTTATGGCGTGCGCGACATTAAAATCCGCTCGGTTACACCAAATGAAGCGCGCGTTGAGCTCGGTTATGAGGGCGATGTTAACCGCCTTAGCCTAGGTCTTTCCCAATCAGGGTTAACGCTGGAGCCTCCGCAAGGCGCTGGGCAAGGTGGCTATGGGAACGCTGCGGCGGGTACCAATGATTCCTTTTCCTATTATGCGAGCGCAAATGCCGGTGTAAGTGCGGGCGGTGTGTATAATTTGTATCTCAATAAATACCGTAGATAAGGTTAGCGGGGAAAAAAGATGGAATCGCAGAGGAGTTTTTTTCGTAGACAAATCATGTTCTGGGGGGTGGCATTTGCAGCTCTGCTTGGTTTTGTCTGGTTATTTAACGATATTTTGCTCCCTTTTATTTTAGGCATAGCTGTTGCGTATATGCTTAACCCCCTCGTGCGACGTTTGGGGGATTACGGTTACAAAAGACAAGCCGCCGCTATTGTCATTATTTCTAGTTTTATGATCTTAATAGTGGCAATTCTGGCCCTTATAATTCCTGTATTGATCAGAGAGACAGCTCAATTCATAGATGATCTGCCCTATATGAGTAAAAAAGTGGTCGAATGGGTCGCGCCCTATCAGGAGAAATTACAAAATTTACTCGGACAGCAGGCTAAGGACCCTGTAACAATTCTGGGAGATCATGCTGAAACGGCGTTAAGCGCTAGTAAAACTGTTCTTGTCGGTGTTGTGGCAGGCGGCGCTGCCGTCACATCGTTTTTGACGATCATGGTCATCATGCCGATTGTTGCTTTTTTTATGATGAAGGAGTGGCCCAAGGTGCTTCGCCGTGGCCGTGAGTTGTTGCCAAGGCCACATGAAAAAACAATCATTACCCTCTTAAAACGTATGGATCGCAAGATAGCCGGTTTTGTAAGGGGGCAGCTAATTGTTGCTGCTATTCTTGGTGCTGTATATGCGGTGACACTGTCATTGGCAGGGCTTAAATACGGCTTTTTGATAGGTTTGCTGGCTGGAATGTTTAATATTATACCGCTTGTTGGCTCTACTTTAGGGCTTATAGCTGCTACGTGCGTTGGATATTTCCAGACGGGGGATATTATGTATGCTGCAATTATAGGCGGCATTTTTATCGGCGGACAAATTGTCGAAGGCAACATTCTTACGCCGCGCGTGATGGGTCAAAGTGTTGGTCTTCATCCCTTATGGGTCTTTTTTGCCTTGATGGCCGGTGGCGCGCTATTTGGTATTGTTGGTATGTTGATAGCCATACCGGTCATTGCGGTGGCCAGTGTGCTGATGGACTTTTTATTAGAGAAGTATAAACAAAGCGCTTATTATCTCGGTCCGTCCGACGATGATGAGGACGACGAGACGACTAAGGTTACTATTGCTGTTAAGCCCGTCAAAGCGGCAAAACCTAAGAAGAAGGT
>JBBKXC010000201.1:0-3322 GCA_037969275.1 Bdellovibrionales bacterium
TTTTATATTCAAGAAGGCATCTACGACCAATTCGCCGAAAAACTGGCGGCCAAGGTTAAGGCGCTCAATGCCGGTGATGGTTTTGACGAAAAAAGTAACATTGGCCCGCTGATAAACGAGGCCGGAATTAAAAAGGTGCGGGAGCACGTTAAAGATGCGCTGGATAAGGGCGCAACTGCGCTTGTCGGCGGTAAAGACCACGCAAAAGGCGGCACATTCTATGATCCCACAGTGCTTGCTGGGATGAGCGACGATATGATGATCGCGCAGGATGAAACTTTTGGCCCCGTTGCAGCGCTCTTTAAGTTCAAGGACGAAGATGAGGTTATCAAGAAGGCCAATGATACGATCTACGGTCTTGCGGCCTATTTCTACGCCCGTGATCTCGCGCGCGCTTGGAAGGTATCTGAAGCGCTCGAATACGGCATGGTCGGTGTTAACACTGGCCGCGTTTCCACAGAAGTTGCTCCTTTTGGCGGTGTGAAGCAATCTGGCTTTGGCCGTGAGGGTTCAAAATATGGTGTGGACGATTATGTAGAAATCAAATTTGTCATGTTCGGCGGCTTAAGTAATTAGCCCCCTTAGTTAACATAAGACTTGACGTTTTTCCTGTTGGCGGTGTATAGCTGATGCTTTAAAACATCAGGAAAAGCATGTCAGAGCGCAGCCCCTATGAGTATACGCCCTATAAAACGCAGTTGGCGCAAGCCATCGAGCGCGGCGAGGGCATGGAGGAGCTAACCGATCAGGTTATTAATGGGACAGAGAGTTTTGCCCGCCGTCTTAAAACTCTGAACACAAAAAAGGGCTGGGGAGATATCCTTGATATTTTGAAGGATGAGCCGCTCATTCCTTTCCCTTTGCGCACTAAAATCACATTGGCTAAATCTGTCGCCGAAGATATCGGCATATTTATCAAAAAGCATCCGGACGCGACGCAAGAAGATATTAAAAATGAGGTGGACAGAATTCTAGGTGAAAAGGACGGCAAGCGAATTATGGCTTCTAAGCATAGACCCGCATTGCTTCCTGAAGATTCGATTGCCAGCCTTATCCAGCAAATTAAAAGCGACCCGAAGGAGGCCAGCCGCAATATTCTTAAAATTTCAGGTAAATTTGCCAGTGTAGCGGCGCACCGCGACATGAAAAACTATGCCAAGCACGCCTCTTTTATAGTGCCGCCACCTTGGAATGTTTATTTGGCCGTGTTTACGATCAGTTATCATGGCCGTATGGCGGCAATGTCCGTAATAAACCATTTCCGTAGTAAACCGATCAGTAAGGCAGATTTGCGGCATAGCGTCTATAAAACCCATTTAGGACGCACCTTGGATCATATCGGTGATGGAATCAGTGATACAGGCCATGTCCTGTTGCCAGTTTTGAAAAAAATTCCGGGAATTGGTTACCTCGCAAATTATATTTTGCGTAATACCATTGGCGCTGTTCTAAAAAATACTGCCGCTGTGCTAGAGGAGGATAACAAGCAAATTACTGACGCAGTTGCTAAAATTTTGAAACGCACATTATCCAAGGATCATTTTAAGCCTGATGCTATTGCTCAGAATATAGCCGTCGGGATTAACAAGGTAGCAGGGGTTAATTCCACGAAATTGGCAGAGGAGCTGGCTGTTTCTTATCGCTACACACGCCTTACGCGCACTGTAAGTTTTGTGGATGAAGCGACGCGGGCGCTTGTTGGTTATACGCTTCTTGGCGCGCCAAACGGGGAGCGGCGGCGTAAAAACTTTTTGAAAGCCCAAGCCCGCAAAGAAGCGCGCACAGAATTTCAACGGAAGGCCGCGAGCGATAAAATATTGATTAGCGCACGCCGAATGCGTCCTCGGTCTTCTGGATATATCGGTAATATCCCTTTAAGCTACGCTTTTCGATCAAGCAATGAGAATAGATCGCTTCTTACGATCGATGTCCATTTGCCGGATGGTTTTACTGATCAAAACGGCCGCAGTTCTCATGAGGCCGATTTAAACGCTCCTGAGCGTTAGAATTTTGTTGCGGCGCATATGGCGCTCGATAATACTCCCTGTTATTATCTTTTTTTTTAGATCCATAAGTTGTTCAAGGGAGTTGCACATATGATCATCGGCGTACCAAAAGAAATTAAAACACTGGAATACCGCGTAGGGCTTGTGCCTTCCTCTGTTAAGGAGTTTATAAATCATGGCCATACAGTTCTGGTGGAGTCTAACGCTGGCGCTGCTATAAACTTCTCAGACGAAAGTTATATCGCAGTAGGCGCTAAAATTTGCAAAACGCCTGAAGAAATTTTCAAACGCGCGGACATGATTATCAAGGTAAAAGAACCGCAGGCAAATGAATGCAAAATGCTGCGCGAGAATCAGGTGCTGTTCACGTATCTTCACCTTGCCGCCGACAAGCAGCAGGCGATTGACCTTACGAAATCCGGCTGTATTGCCATTGCTTACGAAACCGTAACTGGCCGTGATGGCCGTAGCCTTCCACTTCTTGAGCCCATGAGCGAGATTGCCGGGCGTCTTTCTGTTCAGGTGGGCTCATATTATTTGCAAAAACATATGGGCGGTACTGGCCGTCTTATCGGCGGTGTGCCGGGGGTTAAGCCTGCGGATGTTTTGATTATTGGCGGCGGTGTTTCTGGCTTCCATGCGGCGCAAATGGCGACTGGCCTAGGTGCGAATGTCACAATTTTGGAGCGTAATAACGAACGTATGCGCTTCTTGGATGATTATTTCATTGGCCGCGCGAATATTATTTACTCCAATGCCGATACAATTGAAAAGGCCGTTGAAAAAGCGGACCTTGTTATTGGAGCGGTGCTAATTCCAGGCGCCGCTGCACCTAGATTAGTAAGCAGACCAATGCTCTCGACGATGATTCCGGGCGCTGTGATGGTTGATATTGCGATTGATCAGGGCGGATGTTTTGAAACTTCGAAAGCAACAACGCATAAAGACCCGACCTATGTGGTGGACGGCATTGTCCATTATTGCGTGGCCAATATGCCGGGCGCTGTTCCGCTGACATCAGCTTTGGCGCTTAATCACTCTGTTCTGCCTTATGCTCTGCGTCTCGCGAATGACGGCTGGGAGAAGGCCCTCTCCGGTGATGTCAATTTCCGCAATGGTCTGAATGTCTGCAAGGGTAAAATCACGCATAAAGCCGTGGCTGAAGCGCTTGATCTTGATTATTCAGAGCATAAGATAGCGGCTTAATTGGCTGTACTAATTTAACCTATCTGCCCCTAATGAAAATTATTGTTTTTTGTGATTGACATTACTTTGGGCAGATAGGTATATATACAACCTGTTGAAAATTGCGCGGG
>JBBKXC010000202.1:0-10824 GCA_037969275.1 Bdellovibrionales bacterium
CTAATCGCAAAATTTTAAAGACAAGCCAGCCAGACATGATAGTTTATTATCATGGCCTTATCACCAATCACCCAGCGCCGCCTTAAGCAATTCAAAGCCAACAAACGTGGGCATTGGAGCTTTTGGATATTTATGCTGCTGCTTGGCGTTTGTATGTTCGCCGAATTTATCGCCAATGATAAACCGATTTACGTTCAATTTGAAGGAAGCAGTTATTTCCCTACATTTATCAATTACCCAGAAACGACTTTCGGCGGCGATTTTGAAACTGAGGCGGAATACCGCGATCAATTCGTGCAAGACCTTATCAATGAAAAGGGCTACGCCATCTGGCCGCCCATTCGCTTTTCCTATGACACGATCAATTATAACCTCCCATCCCCAGCCCCGAGCGCGCCCGATAGCGGCAATCTGATAGGCACGGATGATCAAGGGCGCGATGTATTGGCGCGCATTATTTACGGCTTTAGGCTCTCTGTTGTTTTTGGCCTGACGCTCACCATCATCAGTTCGATCATTGGCGTTGGCGCTGGCGCAATTCAAGGATATTATGGCGGCCTGCTGGATATTATCATGCAGCGTATCACCGAGATTTGGGCCTCGCTGCCTTCGCTTTATATCCTGATTATTTTCTCCTCAATTTTCATTCCGGGGTTTTGGACGCTGCTGCTGATTCTTCTGCTATTTTCATGGCTTAGCCTTGTTGATGTGGTGCGCGCGGAGTTTTTGCGGGCGCGGAATTTTGATTATGTGCGCGCCGCCCATGCACTTGGCGTTTCCAACCGCGTTATCATTTGGCGCCATGTTCTGCCCAATGCGATGGTGGCCACGCTGACTTTTATGCCCTTTATTCTGACAGGATCGATCACGGCGCTCACCTCGCTTGATTTCCTTGGCCTTGGCCTGCCGCCCGGCTCTCCATCATTGGGTGAATTATTGGCGCAAGGGAAAAACAACCTCCAAGCCCCATGGCTTGGCATATCTGCCTTCCTGTCACTGGCGGTCATGCTGACGCTCCTGACCTTTGTCGGTGAAGCCGTCCGCGATGCGTTCGACCCGCGCAAAACAGCGCTCTAGTCATTCCGCCATGAAACATTTTCTCGTATTATCATTAGGCGGCACGATTGACGCCAAAGCCTACCCGGAAGGCGAAGGCGATTACCCTTCCGATGCCACGCCGTCCAATAGTAATGGCGGGTTTCTCGTTCTTGCGGAGCTAGTAAAAAAGCGCGGCAATATTACACTCTCCCAACTCCGCATCTGCAATAAAGATAGCAAGGAAATTACGGAAGACGAGCGGGACACTTTGCTTGATAAAATCCAAAGCGCCACGGCAGAGCGCATTATCGTGACCATGGGCACAGATACAATGACAGAGACTGCGCAATGGCTTAAGGCGCATTTAGCCGCGCCGCCCTGCCCCGTCATATTTACTGGCGCAATCTGGCCGCTAGCCAATGGGGCCGAAAAATCGGACGGACACCAGAACCTTGAGAGCGCAGCCTTTGAAAACCCTGATGTTAAAAATGGCATTTACATCGCGATGAGCGGCCTCTTTGAAGAGCCTGAAAATATCTACAAAGACTTCGAGCAGAAAAAATTTGTGCTGGTATCTGCATAAGGCATCTTGCCAGAAGCGGGCGCAGCCCATACCTTAATCATATGACCTTATCCAATTCCATAGCAGCCATGAAAGACGAGATCGCCGGATATCGCCGCAGCTTGCACGAAAATCCGGGAACAGCCTATGAGGAGGTATTCGCAAGCAACCTCGTCGCCGAAAAACTCACCGAATGGGGCATCACTTTCGAGCGCGGATTTGGCGTAACCGGCATTGTGGCAACCATTAAAGGACAAACAAATAACTCCGGCAAAGCCATTGGCCTTAGAGCCGATATGGACGCGCTCAATATCGTTGAAGAAAACAACAAGGCGCATGTCTCCAAAATTCCGGGCAAGATGCATGGCTGCGGACATGATGGGCATACGGCTATCTTGCTGGGCACGGCTAAATACCTCAATGAAACCCGCAATTTTGATGGCAAAGTACATCTGATCTTCCAGCCCGCCGAAGAAGGCGCGCGCGGCGCGATTGCTATGATGGATGACGGCCTGTTCGACAAATATCCATGTGACGCCGTTTATGGCCTACATAACTGGCCGATGCTTCCGCGCGGGAAGATGGCTATTCGTCCTGGCCCATTTATGGCGGCGTCCGACCGTTTTACGCTAAAGATAAAGGGACGCGGCGGCCATGCAGCCTTACCGCATTTGACCATAGACCCTATCGTTATCGCCTCCCAGATCACACTAGCGCTGCAAACGCTCATCAGCCGTAAAGTCGACCCTATTGATTCTGCCGTGATTACCATCACCAATTTTAATGGCGGGACTGGCGCGGATAACGTTATTCCGGATGATTGCAAACTAAACGGCACAGTGCGCACGTTTAAGCCTGAAACGCGCGCGCTTCTGAAACAAAAAATAGAAGATGTGTCCAAAGCCCTTGCCGAGAGCTTTGGCGCAAGCATCGAATATGAATACCGCGAAGTCATTGACCCGACTATCAACGACCCCGTCGCCACAGCCTTTTGCGTTGATATCGCGCGCGAAATGATGGGCGCAGAGAATGTAAATGATATGGTCGAGCCCTGTATGGGCGGAGAAGATTTCGGTGCAATGATCCTTGATCGCCCCGGCGCTTATATCTGGATCGGCCAAGGCGAGACAGACCCAAAATCAAATCATAACCAAGGGCTGCACACGCCGCGCTATGATTTCAATGACGAGATCATTCCAACAGGCGTTGAATATTTCGCACGTATTATTGAGAAATCGCTGCCGCGCAGCTAAGCAGGCGCATTATCGTTTTCAATCGGAGAGCCGCGTAAATTGGGGATACCATTGGCACTATACGTGGTTTCAATCGCTTTCGAGCACAAACCGCTTTGCGCGCCCGTAGCGCTGCGCTTGAACAGGTTAACCTCACCGCTCACATTATATTGATCCGCGGCGCGCTGGAATATCCGTTTGCATCCGCCGCAATTAAATTCGCCGTGATGAGGGACAAGATCATCCAGAGACACATCAGCCGCCTCAATCTTATTGGCACGGATAGTATCAAAAGTTTCTTTCAGCCCAGTATCCGTAATTCCCCTGCAATGGCAAATCATAACCATAGTTAAATCCTAAGCTTCTTTAGGAATAAATCGCCCCAAATCAGGCACTATCTTGGCCACGTCCTCACGCACAACGCCCCGGGCCGTTTCTTCTCGCGCGACACTACCGGCCAAAATATCAGGGTTATGCTCGAACGCCTTTTTAGCCAATGGCAATAAAGCCGGGCACACGCCGCAGCTAGAGCCTATCTCTTTTAAGTGCGGCGCTAATGTTTCGATATCGACTTCCGTGCCGACTGTTTGCTGCAAGGCTTTCGCATAGGCTTGGGCGAGATCAAAGGTGTTTAGTTGTCCGCATTTCATAGGCTTTATTCTCTTAAATTCTGTATTTATTGATTCTGTTTCAAACAATAACATCCCAAATTCTAAATGCAAATGATTATCATTCATAAAAAATATGCTTTTTATATTTGACAAATCTCGCCATATTCCTTTAATTGAAAAATATGAAAAGAATTGCTCACAACAACCCGCGACGACGCCCCCGTTAGGATATATAGCCTGACGCGCATTCTTTTGTTCTAAATACTCTTCCCAATATTTAAAAAGATAATACGTTTGTTTCAGGCTTAATTCCTGCGCGAAAATGCGTTACTGTGCCTTGTAAGGAAAGAAAAAAGTATGTCAGAAGTTACACTGGATAAAATTGGCTCGGTTACTAAGAACCTTGCGCTCAAGCAAAAAGAGAAGCTCACCAACAGCCTTTCTTGCGATATGGGCACCGTTCTGGCGGTTGAAGTCCTAGAGGATAAATCAATCTATAACGAGATGGAATTGGTTTCTGGTCGGATGTCCAAGCTTAAAAAGGGCGATATTATTGCCGTTGCGCTTGGTGCGCGGATGGCGCTGAAGGGCTTTACAGGCCGCTTGCCACGCACGCTTAAGACGGGCGATGTTATTCATTTGCTGAATTTTGGCGGCGTGGCCGGAATATGCACTTCGGCCAACGTCAAAGAAGTGGGCGAACCGTTGCGTGTTCGCGTTCTTGGCGGGATTGCCCGTAAAGGCAAGCTGCTCAACATTAACGATGCCAGCTTGTTCAAGCCTTTGGCTGAGATGACAAATAAAACGCCGCTCATTATTATAACCGGAACGTCTATGGATAGCGGTAAAACCACGGCGGCCACAGAAATTGTTAAAACACTGACGCGCATGGGCATGACGCTGGCCGGCGCAAAATTAACGGGCGTTGGCGCGCACCGCGATATCTACAAGATGCTGGATAACGGCGTGACTGAGGCTGTCTCCTTTACCGATTGCGGCATTACCTCAACGGCCTCCATGCCGGACGAGCAAATTGTTGAAATGGCCAAAGGGTCATTAGAGCATTTGAGCAAGGCCGAGCCCGATGCCATTATCGTCGAATTTGGTGATGGATTAATGGGTAAATACGGCGTGAACGCAATTCTCGCAGATAAGCAAATTCAGGCGAATGTTTACCTGCATATCGGCTGTGCGAGCGATCCTGTCGGCGCTGTTGGGTTAGCACGTGAATGCGAAAGCATGGGCCTTCCCCTTGATGTCATCAGCGGCCCAGTGACAGACAATGAAGTTGGAAAACAAATCCTCTCTGAGCATGTCGGCTGCCTGACCTATAACGCCTTTAACCCGAGCAATGAATGGCTGGATCTTGTGATTGCCCGCTGGATGGGCTTAGAGGAAAAGAAATCCGGAAAGCAGCGTCATGCCGCTTAGTAAAATCAAAGTCTCGGTTATTGGCGTTTCGGGCTATACGGGGCTAGAGCTCTTTCGTATGTTGGTTAACCATCCGCGCGTTGAGATTAAATATCTGACATCGCGCCAGCATAATAATGTGCCCATTGGCGATGTATTTCCGCATCTTCAAGGTTATGATTACCAAATAACCAGCACAGAGCCGGAAAAAGTCGCCAAGGAAAGCGATGTCGTGTTCCTCGCACTTCCCCATAAAAGCGCGCAAGGCATTGTAGCCAACTTATACGGCGATACGCGCATCATTGATCTTTCTGCGGATTACCGCCTTGATGATGAAGCGACTTACGAGAAATATTACGGCATTAAACATGACTACCCCGAAATACTGCGCAATGCCATTTACGGCGCGCCGGAATTTCACCGTGATGAGATTAAGGGTGCAAGCCTTGTGGCTAATCCAGGGTGCTTTGCCCTACTCGCGCAGCTTATGCTTTATCCGTTCCAGAACAATATTGCCAAAGCGAATATTTTTGCCATTACAGGCTCTAGCGGCGCTGGAAAGTCTGTGAGTGACGGCACGCATCATCCCGTGCGTAATCACAATATCAAAAGTTACAATATCAATGCGCACCGCCATACTCCCGAAATCCTGCGCACTTCGGGCATGAAAGAGGCCGAGCTTAACTTCGTGCCCTCCTCCGGCCCATTTACGCGCGGCATCTTTATGCATGGCTTTATTACGCCAAAAGACGCTCCTGATGTCTGCGCTGGCGACCTCTATGCCGAGGAGCCATTTGTGCGCGTTGTCGAAAGCGTTGCGCTGGCCAATATCGTCGGCTCTAATTTTTGCGACCTCAGTTTCCAGCAAGGCAATAATGGCGAGATCATAGCCCAAGGCGCGTTGGATAATCTTGTAAAGGGCGCGGCCGGATGCGCTGTGCAAAATATGAATATAATGTTTGGTATGGACGAGACGGAGGGGCTTAAAACCCTTGCGCCGCTCTACCCATAAAGAAGGAAAAGAAACATGACTAAAAAACCTAAAAATGCAGGCATGACACAGTTCTTCCAAAATGCCTTTTACCACAGCAAGTTCCAAAACTCTCTTTTTGTAGTGAAGGCGAGCGGTGATCTAATTGAAAATGACGAGGCGCTTGACGGCCTTATTCGTAACATCAAGAAATTGGCGCATCATGGAATCAAGGTTGTCTTGGTTTATGGCGGCGGCAAGGCGACAGATAAGGCGCTGGCCGAACGCGGTATCGAGATTAAAAAGAAAGAAGGTCGGCGCATCACCGATAAAGCCACGCTGGATGTCATGAAAGAAACCATCTGCGGCACTTTGGCTATGAAAGTTTACTCCGCCATGGCCAAGCATCACGTTGAAGGATATTCCTTGAACGCTGTTCCCGCCGACTGGCTGCGCGTTAATTTACGCGCGAAAAAGCCTGTTGATTACGGCTTTGTTGGCGATATTGATGAGCCTCGTCCGCGCGCAATCCGCAGATTATTCAAGGTTACAAATTTCGTGGCCGTCCCATGCCTTGCCCATGCGCAAGATGGCCAGATATGCAACATTAACGCTGATACTATCGCCACAGAAATTGCCATTGGCACACAAGCAGACAAGCTGGTTTTCCTCAGTAATGTCGACGGCGTTCTCAACAAAGACGGCAAGACAATTTCCATGATAACCGATGAAGATATTCCGGCACTTATTAAAGATGGCGTTGTTACAGATGGTATGAAGGTCAAGATGGAGAATTGTGTGCGCGCACTTCAAAGCGGCGTTAAGCGTATTCACCTTATAAACGGTATGCGTGAAAATGCGCTTGAGAAGGAAATTTTCGAGGCTGTTGGCCCTGGAACCATGATGATTTCCGATGATGAAAAAACACGCTACATGAACGAAGTTGAAATACAAAAAGCTATCGGAGCTTAATCAATTTAAGAGCGCCGGATTTCCGGCGAACCGTGCTTGCGGTTTTAAAATAGAAATGAAAATTAAATGAGTGAATTTGAATACCCTGTGGCCTATGACTCCAAAATGGTTGGAGAATATGACGCCGAAGTCGAGGCTGGCGCCGGATATTTCTATGATGATGTTCTGGAATACCGCGTCTGGTGCTACCCTCAGGACGGCGCGGAAGACGAAGCAAACGGCGACGATTACTTTTATGTCTTCGAGACTTTTGAAGAGGCCGAGGAATTTCGCAAGCAAACCAAAGGCGCGCAATTACCGCTCGCGCTCATTCGTCAGTTCGAATGGATTGACGAGATTAAACCGGGGAAATTCAAACACGAAAGAGGCGAGCGCATAGCCGAATGGGGCGCAGAGCTTTTGGATGGCCGCAAAAGACAAAAGAATTCCATCGAGAAATTTTTTAAGAGTTTGAAATGAAAAAATATACAAAGCACTTTATTCTGATTGGGATTGCCGCACTCGCCCTTGGCGTTGGCGTTGGCTATCTAATCAAGGGAAAAATTACACCCACAGAAATTTCGCCAGCAGAAATTACACAGGAAGAAATTCCAGCCCCTAACACAGAGGAAACACCATGAGCGCTCAAACACAAAAAACAATTGATGACACCTTTAAAGTCTTGGTGAAAACCTACGCGCCGCAGCCTGTTGTCATGGATTACGGCAAGGGGTGTTACGCCTATGATACCGATGGCAAAGAGTATCTTGATTTCGCGGCGGGCATTGCCGTTGCCTCACTTGGTCACGCGCATCCGGCGATGCTGGAGACAATAAACAAACAAGCCGCACGCCTTATGGCCTGTCAAGCATCCTACGCTACAAAGGAGAAGCTCGATTGCGCGCAAATCCTCGTTGATAATTCCTTCGCCGATGAAATTTACTTCTCCAATAGCGGCACAGAAAGCGTTGAATGCGCCCTCAAAATGGCGCGTAAATGGGCCTATGATAACAAGAGCCATGAGGCTAACGAAATTATAGCCTTCCGCAAATCTTTCCATGGCCGCACCTATGGCTCGGCCAGCGTCACTGAAAAGCGCAACAGCCAGCCCTATTTCGAGCCGTATTTACCGGGCGTGCATTACGCGCAGTTCAATGACATTGATAGCGTGAAAGATCTCGTAAACAAAAACACCGCAGCGATTATTGTCGAGCCTGTGCAAGGTGAAGGCGGCCTCGCCTGCGCGACCCCTGAATTTTTGAAAGCTCTGCGCGATCTTTGTACTGCCGAAAAAATTGCACTTATTTTTGATGAAGTGCAGGCAGGCATGGGCCGCTTAGGAACGTTCAACGCCTATGAAGCCTTTCCGCAAAATGATGGCTCCACTATTGCGCCTGACATTGCATGCTGGGCAAAGGGCATGGGCGGCGGATTTCCTGTCGGCGCGGTTGGCGCGCGCGAAGAATTCGGCAGAGCCATCGTGGTTGGCACGCATGGCACGACCTATGGCGGCAACCCACTGGCCTGTGCCGTTGCGGCGACTGTGATGGGGCAAATTCTAAATGACGGATTTCTCGATCACGCTAATGCGCGAAGCCAGCAATTCACAGACGGCCTTAAGAAAATCCAGCGTGAGTCCAATAAAATTACCGAGGTCAAAGGCAAAGGTCTTATGCTCGGTATTGATACGCCTTTCGACATCAAAGACGTTATCGGCGGCTTGCAGAAAAACGGCATGATGACAACGCAAGCTGGCGCAGCAACGCTTCGCCTCACACCGCCTCTAATCGTTAGCGAAAGCGAAATCAACGAGGCGTTGGGGAAAATTGAAAAGACCTTGAAAGAATTGTAAGCAACTATGACCAGACATTTTATAAACCTGAAAGACATCTCTTCCGAAACGCTGCACGCAATATTGAAAAATGCGCATGCGCTGAAAAAGCAAAAATTCAACCCGCCGCAAATATTCGAAGGCCTCTCACTGGCTATGGTGTTTGACAAGCGCTCTACCCGTACGCGCATGAGCTTTGAAGTGGCGATGAAGCAGCTCGGAGGCCATACGATTGTGATGAATATGGACGAGATGCAGCTCGGCGGCTCCGAAAGTGTCGAGAGCACGGGCAATGTGCTGTCGCGCTATGTCGATGCCATTATGCTGCGGATGAGCGATCAAGCCATGATGAGCGAACTGGCCAAGCATTCAACCATTCCGGTGATTAACGGCATGACCAATATGTCTCACCCATGCCAGATTATGGCCGATATTTTAACAATTGAGGAAAAATTGGGCGCCATTAAAGGCAAAAAAGTCGCTTGGTTCGGCGATGCCAATAATGTCTCGAGCACCTTCGTAGAAGCCTCCGAGATATTCGATTTCGAATTTATCATGGCATGCCCGGAAGAGCTTCATAACTATGCGCCTAAAAACGCGAATATAACCTCCGACCCCGATAAGGCCGCGTCTAACGCCGATGTCATTGTCACCGATACTTGGGTTTCTATGGGGCAAGAAGGTAAAACGCTCGATATGTTCTGGCCGTATCAGGTCAATGCGAACCTCATGGCTCAAGCGAAAGATCACGCCATTTTCATGCATTGCCTTCCTATGCATGAATGGGAAGAAGTAACCGAAGAAGTCGCAAAATCGAAGGCCAGCGTCATTTATGACGAGGCAGAAAACCGCCTTCACGCTCAAAAAGCAATTCTCGCTTGGTGCCTAGAAGAAGCAGGCGTGAGCGTCGGTTAATAGCTATAAATACGCGTCATAAGCGCATCTTCAGCTAATTTTACAGATTCTTCCTGCGCAGGTGTAAATGTTTTGTCTTCCATATGGGGCTTTATTTGAGCTAATGCATGTTTAAAGGCATAGCCCAGATTTCTAATCGTATTATTGGGGCCCCGGTCACATCGCTTCAACATAGTGGTGATACCAACAAGAGCCAAAGCGCCGGCTTCCGGGCTTTTACCAGCTGCCTGCGTAAAATCTGCAGCATATTCTGAATTCAACTTTCTCTTGCTCACTTTAAATCTCCTGTTAGTGCTATAACCTTGATTTTGCATATTATGTCAAAACGCATAAAAATTCAAGATTTTTTTTATCTTGCACCGCACACATATTCGCCTTTGCCTTAGCGCCTTCTTCATCGTAAACTCCCGCACGTAATTGAACAGAAGTGAGGACATGATGGAAAAGAAAATAACAAGCTATAAGAAAACCACAATCGGCGATCATAAATTAAAGCCTGAAAGCCTTATGATGAGCTACGGCTACAATCCGAAATTCTCGGAAGGCTCTGTGAAGCCGCCGGTATTTTTGACATCCACCTTTGTCTTTAACAGCGCCGAAGAGGGCGAGGAGTTCTTCCACATTACCTCTGGTCGCAAGCCCCGCACATCCAACGATGATATGGGCGGCCTGATCTATTCACGCTTTAACCATCCGAATGTTGAGATCGTCGAAGACCGTATTGCCATTCTTGAAGGCTCCGAAGGCTGCGTGGCCTTTGCCAGCGGTATGGGCGCAATCTCGACTGTGCTTCTATCCTATCTTCGCCCCGGCGATTGCGTTGTGCATAGCTCCCCGCTTTACGGCGGCACCGAAGTTCTCATTCGTAAAGTGATGCCGGAATTCGGAATCAAGACGTTTGATTTCACTGAAGGGCTCGACAAGGACGCTATGATCGCGTCTATGCGTGAAGCCGCTAAAGCAGGCAATCTCAAAATGATTTTCATCGAAACCCCTGCGAACCCGACCAATGCATTGGTAGATTTCAAAGCCTTGAACGAAGCCGTGGACATTATCGAGAAAGAAACCGGAACGCGCCCTGTCACGGTGTGTGACAATACATTGATGGGCCCTATATTCCAGCAAGCCGTGCCGCAAGGCATCGATCTTGCCGTTTATTCTGTAACCAAATATCTCGGCGGACATAGTGACCTTGTGGCTGGCGCCGTTTGCGGCTCTAAAGAAAAGCTTGCCCCAATTTGGGGACTGCGCGGCGCGATGGGCTTTAATCTTGACCCGCATACAAGCTGGATGATTTCCCGCTC
>JBBKXC010000203.1:0-5419 GCA_037969275.1 Bdellovibrionales bacterium
ACCTTATGCGGCACGCCATGTTGTTGCAATTCATACGCCGTTAGCAGTGCGCCTTGATTACGCGGCCTCGTTTCATCAACCCAAACATGCACAGCAATGCCTTCATCATGCGCGCGGTAAATCGGCGCGGTCGCCGTTCCGTAGTCCACCGTGGCCAGCCATCCTGCATTACAATGCGTCAAAATATTAACTGGACGATCCGGATTTTTTTCATGCGCGCTTCTAATGAGCGCAAGGCCATGCTCACCGATTTGCGCATTGGTTTTTACATCGGCATCGCACATTTCGCCAGCTAATTTATAGGCGGCATTAATTCGGGATTGTCCTTGCAAAGGTTTTACCGCCACCATCATATCATCAAGCGCATGGCGCAGATTTACAGCTGTCGGGCGTGTCTCCAAAAGCAGCGCATATTTATTTTGCAAATTTTCATCCGACGCATCTTCGCGCAGCGCAAGCGCAAGTCCATAAGCACCGGTCATAGCCAAGAGCGGCGCGCCGCGTGTCCACATTTCCTTGATGGCAATTGCGGCTTGCTGCGGTGTTTTTAATTCCACGATGTCAAGTTTCCACGGCAAGGAACGTTGATCGAAAATATGAACGCTCCAGCCATTGTCACTCAGCCAGATGGAGCGGTAATTTTTACCGTCAATTTTCATTGCGCGGCCTTAAGAACATCTTGCATGGTTTTGAAATTTTTGCGCTCTAAAATTAGGCGGCGCGCAAATAATAAGGCACGACGCTCGCATGCGGCACGTTTATCAGCATCTTCGATGCTTTCAAAATCATCAACATGGGCAAGGCCAAGAATACGGCGAATAATTTTACACCCCGCAAATCCCAGCGCGTCACCAAAAATTGTATCAAGGCGCAATTGTAACGCTGCCTCTTTTAAGTCCGGCGCATCATCATATAGACGCGGATTAAAAATCTCCCCGCCTTTACGCGCTGCCCAAAGTGATGAAAACTCCGTGGAAAAACTCTGCCAAAGAATTTGCGTTTGTTCCAAAATCCAAAGCGCATAATCATCATTTTTATCTTTGGAAAAATACGCCATCAAAAGATTGGCAATAAAAGCGCCGACATCAAAACCCATCGGCCCATAGAACGCAAACTCGGGATCTATCGCGCGCGTATCATCCTCGGTCACCATGACAGAACCTGTATGTAAATCACCGTGCAATAAGCTTTCCGCATTATTCATGAATTTATATTTTAGCTCTTGAACGGCTAATTTTAAAACAGTGTCTTTTCGAAATTCTAGCGCGATATCATCAAGTTGCGGCGAAGTATGGCGGTTTAATTCCGCGTCAAAATAGGGCTCATCGAAAATAAGATCTTCACTAATTTTGCACATGGCAGTGTTGGTTAAATAGAGCGCAATTTTTTCGCGCTTAGATACTGGATCGAGATAAAAATCAGAAGTAAAAAATAAGCTATGCGCCAAAAATTCTCCGACATGCGCTGCCATGTGTGGATAGCGTTCTCCGGCAATGAGACCCTTGCGCAAAATAATATGTGGCGTCAGATATTCCATGACCGTAAGCGCCATCGGCGCGTCATAATGATAAATGGCCGGCACGCGCTGGGGGGCATGCTTGCCTTGCTCGACCAGTGCCAAATGTTCAAAATGCGCGCGTGCCAAAGGCAGCGGCCAGCTCTCGCCGACCATGCGAACATAGGGCAGCGCTTGTTTAACGACAACAGAGCCCTTTGGGCCCTCGACAATAAAAACCAGATTGAGATTGCCATCACCAACCTCGCTTGCACTCCACTGAGATGACGTGCCGCCAAGACGATGCGCAATGGGCGTAGTTTCGAGATAGATACAAAGTGTTTTCGGTGATAGTGCTTGATAGCCTTGCGGCGTTGCAAGTTTTACGGATGATGTGCTCATGCGGCTTTCTCCCTAATATTAATCTCTGAAAAGCTTTGGACAGCATTTGTCTTTTTTTCCTCGCGCGCGACAAGTATGGTTTGGTAACCAGATTTATCGGCAGCAGTAATTTCTCCGGCGTGATCAGAGAGAAATAAAATTTGCGCAGTCGGTAGACCAATCTCACGCGCAATTTTTGTATAGGATTCAGCTTCTAATTTCGGGCCGCTGGTTGTATCAAAATAACCCGATAATAACGGCGTGATGTCGCCTGCCTCGGAGTAGCCATAGATTAATTTTTGCGCCGCGATTGAACCCGAGGAATAGATATAAAGCGCCAAGCCCCTCTGATGCCAACTTTGCAGAGCTTGCGCCGCATCATCATAGATGTGCCCCTTGAACGCGCCGCTCTCATATCCATCCTGCCAGACTAAACCTTGCAACGCTTTAAGCGGCGTAATTTTTTTATCTTCTGAAATCCAGTGTAGAAAAATTTCTGTAATTTCTCGCGCGGTTAAACTCTGATTATTTTCAATCTCGCGCACCTGATCAAGAATTTCCGAGATGTCATCTTCGTTCTTTTGCACATAGGCTGGAATATTTTCTGCCGCATAAGGAAATAAAATATCATGGACGAAACTAATGCTACTGGTCGTGCCTTCGATGTCGGTAAGAATTGCTTTTACGCCTTCGATATTCATCATGCACCTTTTTCGAATTTTGGAAATTTTTGCGCAATGTCACTGCCTGTGAAATGCGGCACCCAGCCTTCTTTATTATCAAAGAAACGAATGGCAGCAATGTCCGGCTCCGGCCCCATATCGAACCAATGCGTAATGCCGGCAGGCACACTGATAAGGTCGCCGCGCTCGCAGAGCGTCATGTAAACCTTGCCTTGTTCGCGCAAATAAAATATTCCCGCGCCCTCGACAAAAAAGCGCACTTCATCTTCATCATGTGTATGCTCGTTCAAAAATTTTGCGCGGATAGTTGGCTTGTCCGGTGTGGCTGCATTACAGCGTAAAATATCTACAGTCTGATAGCCGCCTTGTTTTTTAATGCGCGCAATGTCGGCGGCGTAAGCATCCAGAACAACATCATCGCTCGCGTCATTTGCAAATTCTTTAGCGGCGCTCCAGCGTTCGAAATGCACACCAATTTTTTTTAACGCCGCGATAATTTCTTTTTCGCTACTCGTATCAAGTTCAATTTTTTGCGGATTATCATCCGGATAGATCGTTAAACGGCTCATGCTCTTGCCTTTATTTTATAGAGTTCAACTTCGCAGGATAAAAGATATTCCAATCCTTCGCAAATATTCAAGGCTTCGCCCACGCTCTCACCCCAAACATAAAATCCATGATCGCGGATAAGATAAGCCGGAGTATCCGGCGTAATTTTTTGCGCCACCTCGGCGGATAGTTTTTCCATGTCTTGTGAATTTTCTACGACCGGAATGGCCACGCTTGTTTCATGCGTCTCAATGCCGGGGAAAACTTTGAGCATCTCATAGCCCTGAAGCGTCACATCGCCGCTCTGCAGCCGCGTTAGCACACTGCCCGGCACGGAATGTACGTGTAAAATAGCCTGCGCAGCAGGAAAAAATTTATAGAGCTGGATATGCAAGAGCGTCTCGTCAGAAGGTTTTTTATTCTCAAGCGGCGCCCCCTCATAATCAAGACGCATAATATTTTCCGGTTTCAAACGCCCCTTGTGAAAGCCCGACACCGTCATAGCAATCGAGCCATCATTTAAACGCGCAGAATAATTCCCGCTGGTCGCTGGCGCCATATTTTTAGCGTCGAGCACGCGCCCCGCTTCACAGATTTGATCGGCAGCATTTTTAAAATCAGGTAAAGCCATTAATTTATTCCGCAGCGCTTAAACGTTTCGCGCCAGATAAAAACCCTTCGCGGAGTAAGTCAGCGGCCAAGGAAAGTGTCTCCGGTTTTTTGCAATAGCAGAAACGGATTTTCGTGCGCCCATCTTTTTTATCGCGGTAAAAACTACTGCCCGGCACAGTGGCCACGCCGATCTCATCAATCATCCAACGCGCGAATTCGACATCATTGCTATGCCCGCTTTGCGCCATGAGATCGCTGGCATCACACATAATATAATAAGCTCCTTGCGGCGCGTAAGTTTTAAAACCAACCTCTTGCAAAACAGGGAGCAGAATATCGCGCTTGGATTTATAGAGATCACCTAGGTCTTTATAATAGCTATCAGGATAGGCCAGCGCATGCGCCGCGCCTTCTTGCAATGGCGCAGCCGCGCCCACGGTTAAAAAGTCATGTACTTTACGAATAGCATTGGTGGCCTCAGGCGGTGCAATCAACCAGCCCACGCGCCATCCAGTCGCGCTATAGGTTTTTGAAATGCCCGTAATCGTTACCGTGCGTTCGCGCATGCCGGGTAAATCTGCCATGCGGATATGTGTAAGGCCGTCATAGAGCATATGCTCGTAGATTTCATCCGTGATCGCTACGACATCCCATTTCTGGCATAGCTTGGCAATAAAGCTCAGCTCTTCGCGTGTAAAAACCTTTCCTGTGGGATTGCCCGGATTGTTAATAATAATCGCGCGCGTCTTATTTGAGAACGCCGCCTCTAATTCGGTTTCATCAAAGCTCCAATTAGGCTCTTTTAGCTGAACAAATTTTGGCACAGCGCCCGAGAGTATCGCGTCTGGACCGTAATTCTCGTAAAACGGCTCGAAAATAATAACCTCATCGCCCGGATCAACCAGCGCGAGCATAGCCGACATCATAGCCTCTGTCGTGCCGCAGGTAACGGTAATCTCGCTCTCCGTATCGGGGCGCACACCGTAATGGCGCTCTGTCTTATCGGCAATGGCGTTACGAAGGTTTTTTGTACCCCATGTAATGGCATATTGATTGATATCATCACGAATAGCCTTACAAGCCGCGTCTTTCATGCTTTCTGGCGCGGCAAAATCAGGGAAACCCTGCGCCAGATTAACACCGGGGCGATCACCGCGCTGGGCGTGAAAAAGGCGGGTCATCTCGCGTATCACGGATTCGGCAAAGACATTGGCTTTTAGGGAGGGGCGGATGGTCATGGCTCGTTCATTCCTTATGCGCTAATTGTATAAGAAATACGCTAAAGAATGTTTTCATGGGTGTAAATAGCTTAAGATGCTCAAAAACCATAGAAACAGGGCACAAGGTAATAACTCGTTGTCCTAAATAAACGCTCGTTCTGGCAATTTATGATTATATTTGTATAATCATAAATTGTAATGAAAATATAAACACGTTTGGCGAATCACAAAGAATATAAAACTTTTTACCTTCGTGTGCACTGTAATGGTAAGCGCATTTTTTTCACCTCACCAGTGCGGCAAAAGATTCTCTGTTTATGTTCCCGAATTCCTTTAAGATACACAGGAAGAAAAGGCCGTAAAATGAGACTATTACTTGTTGAAGACGATTATATGATCGGCGAAAGCCTGCAAAAAGCGCTTCGTAAATCTGGCTATGCTGTAGATTGGGTTCAAGGCGGCGAGGATGTCGAGCCCGC
>JBBKXC010000204.1:0-3206 GCA_037969275.1 Bdellovibrionales bacterium
TTTTTTACCGTTGATCGTGGTTTCCGGCAGCATGAATTCAGGTTTACCGAATTTGCGTGTATTGCGCTCAACCATTTCGGCGGTAGCGCTCATGACACGGCCAGCAGGGGTGTGTGATAACGGGTTCCACGGATTTCTGAAAAAGCTTTGCGCCGCCTCGGCCTGAAGGCGCATAGGGGTCAGCATCGCATGTTGGAGATCATAAAAATGATACAGCACTGTTTAAATCCTCATTCCTGCTTTATATTAGTTTTATTATAGCTTAGTTAGGGTGGGACTCCTAAATATTTCGCAAGTGCAGCAATGATATTGTGTAAGGAGAGCCCTGAAGACGCTTATTGTCCATGAGAATCATCTAAAATAAAAGCCAATGTTTGAAAATTTACCATCGCTAACACAAATTCATACTCTGATCTTTGACCCTGATCGCATTCCCTATGCGGTTATTGCTATCCTTTTGACGCTTGTTGTGGGCGTTATCACGGGCCCGCGTATGGGCAATGCCAACCCGATGATCTGGATCTGGATTGATTCTCTTTTTGGGTGGATCGGCGACAGGCTGGACAAAAAAGAGCGCAGTGTTGGCGATCTGGCCTTTCGGGGCTTTATCCTGATGGTCGTTGCTTTTTCCGCCTTTGTCGGACTAGGCGAAATTTGCTACCAAATCACCCTGCGCCAAGACCCGTACGGCATATTTGATGTTGTTTTTATTTCACTGGCCTTGAGTGGTGGGAGTGTATGGTTTGTATTGCTGCGCCTCTATTTTGCGCTAGGTGAAAAAAAGCTGGGGCAGGGCGCTTATTTGCCGATTGCCCGCACCAGCCGCATTAATCTCAATACGACAGATGATTACGGCATTACGCGCGTTGGCATGGCTATGGCCGCGCGCAGCTTTGATAAGGGCATGGTTGCTCCGGTAATTTGGTATCTCATTGGCGGGTTGCCTGCTTTATTTGGTTATGCGGCGCTGGCCGGGCTGGCTTGGCGCTTTGGTAAGGACGGTTTTTCCAAGGGATTCGGCAATGTGCCGCTGGCTATTGAGCGTTTGGCAGGCGCTGTGCCGTCTTTGGTTGCTGCGATATTCATGAGCCTTGCCAGCATTTTAACCCCGACAGCAACAATATTCAAAAGCCTGCTTTCATGGGCGAAAAAGGGCGCGTCCTATGCGCAAGGCGGGTTGCCTTTAACGGCTATGTCCTGGGCGCTGGAGGTTACATTGGGCGGCCCTGCAAAGGATATTAACGGCTCAACAATTAAATCTGCATGGATTGGGCCTAAGGGCGCGACCGCGAAGATCGAACCTAACCATCTGCGCCGTGCTATGTACCTCAATTTGATGGCGCAGCTCCTCTTTATTGCTGCTCTTTTGGTCGCCTATTTATGGAGTTCGTATATTAATACCTAAAAACACTTGACTTAAGGGGGCAAACTCGATTAATTTGCGCCTTCGATTAATAATTTAAGTAAGGATTGACGATATGAGCCGTCGTTGCATGATCACAGGCAAAGGTGTTATGAGCGGAAACAAAGTTTCTCACGCTTTGAACAGAACACGCCGTAAATTTATTCCAAATGTACAGGACACGAGCCTGTTCAGCGAAATTTTGAACAAATGGGTTAAGGTTAAGGCAAGCGCTGCTGGCCTTCGCACTGTTGAGCACAAGGGCGGTCTTGACGCATTCTTGAGCGGAACAGCAAAAACCAAGCTTGACCCTGCGCTTCGCACTGTGAAATCACAGGTCGAAAAGGCTTTGGCCGACAAAAAAGCTGCGTAAGCATTTTTTTAAATTATTCAGAACAACCCGCCGGTTATTGAGCTTGGCGGGTTTTGTTTTAGGTAGAAATCCACATGTTGAAATACCCCAATTTCAGTTTCGATATCACGCATCAAAAGCAAGGGCAGCGCGCGCGCATAGGTCAGCTAAACACGCCCCATGGAACAATCGAGACGCCCAATTATATTTTTTGCGGCACTAAGGCTGCTATTAAGGCGCTCTCTCCGGCGCAAATGCTTGAGGCGCAGAGCGATATTATTCTGGCCAATACTTATCATCTTATGCTCCAGCCCGGCGCGGATTTGATAGAAAAGATGGGCGGTCTGCACCAATTTACCGGCTGGCACGGTCCAATGCTCACCGATAGCGGCGGTTTTCAGGTGTTTTCTCTTGGCGAGGGCACTATGGCCAATGAGATCAAGGGGCGAAAATCTGGCGGTGATAGCGAGAAATTCAAAAACCTCCTGCAGATTAGTGAGGAGGGAACAACATTTCGCTCTTACGTGAATGGGCAGAAAATGAATTTGACGCCCGAATCGGCGATGGATATCCAGCGTAAACTGGGCGCGGATCTACTCATGCAATTTGATGAATGCACGCCGTACCACGTTGATAAGGACTATACAGCCCGCTCAATGGAGATGAGCATTCGGTGGGGTGATCGTTGCCTGAAACAGTTCGAACGCCACGATAATGGCGCGCAGGCGGTCTATGGGATCGTGCAAGGCGGCGTCTATGAGGATTTACGCCGCCGCAGCGCCGCCTACACCAAAGACCGTGATTTCTTTGGAACAGCCGTTGGCGGTTGCCTCGGTGGAACTGATGAAGAAATGTACAACGCCGCGCTTTGGAGCCTAGAAGGCACAGCGCCAGAGCGCCCTGTACATTTTTTGGGAATCGGGCGCATCAAGGATGTTTTTACCTTTGTACGGCTGGGCGTTGATACCTTTGATTGTGTCATCCCGACGCGCCTTGCCCGCCACGGCACGGCCTTTTTGCGTGGGCATCCCGGCGAGACGATTAACCTTAAGAATGCGCGCTTTAAAAACGATCCAGAGCCTTTGGACCCGCGTATCGAGCTGCCATGCTCGAATTATTTCTCGAAAGCCTATATCCACCACCTGTTGAAAGCTGGTGAAATATTGGGAATGCAAATCCTTGCCCAGCATAATGTAGCCACGATCAATATGCTTATGCGCGAGGTGCGGGCTGCTATAAAGAGCGATTCTCTGGATGATCTGCAAAAAGAATGGCTGCCAGAGTAATATTCCGGCCCATTAAGTGTTTAGGTCTTTTGTTAAGGTTTTTTTGAAATTTTCGGGTATAATCATACATTAGACTAAGATGAGTGATCCTTTGAATTTAAAAAAAGAAAATATCCTTCAGGCGCTAAGCCCCATTCTGGACGAATTTGCCGAATGGTATAATGAT